>JAYUGD010000337.1:0-14926 GCA_043767785.1 Zavarzinella sp.
AGGCCGAAACCACGTCGTCGCCATGAGGGACTCCCTTCCCAAAAGCATCGTGTGTGCGTCACCAAGTGTACCAAAGTCCCAAGCACTTGAACAGATCAACTACGGGCGGGCGAGGTATAACATCAACTTTCACTCCCACCTTCCCGCCCCGGGACTTCTCGCATGACCACCCGTGTTTTGTCCGACGGCCGCCGGCTCACGCGGCGCAGTTTTCTGCGCGGGGCCGGTGTGGCGGTCAGTCTGCCGTGGCTGACGGCGATGACGCGGTCGGCCTCCGCAAGTGAATCGCTGGCTAAGCCGCGGCGCATGGTGGCGATTTGCACGGACATGGGGCTGATGCCCGAGTTGTTCTTCCCGAAGGGGGCCGGCAAGGATTACCAGTTGTCCCCGTACTTGGACTTGGTGAAGGACTACCGCGAAGACTTCACGGTCTTCTCCGGGCTGTCTCACCCGCAGGTGGACGGCGGGCACGCGGCGGACTTGTGCTTCCTGACCGGGGCGCCGCACCCCGGCGTCGGCGGGTTCCGCAACTCCATCTCGCTGGACCAGTTCGCCGCCCAGCGCGTCGGGTCGGCGACGCGCTTTCCGCACCTGAACCTCATCATCGGCCACGAGACCAAGCAGAACCTGTCGTGGACCGCCGCCGGCGTCGGCATCCCGCCGGAGCAGTGGCCGTCGCGCGTCTTCAAGAAGCTGTTCCTGCAAGGCAGCGCGGACGAGTTAAAGGCCCGCCTCCGCGAGTTGAAAGAAGGCCGCAGTATTCTGGACGCCGTCGCCGACAGCGCCAAGGGGCTGGAGCGGCGCGTCGGCCCGGAAGACCGCCAACGGCTCGACCAATACTTCACGGCCGTCCGCGACTTGGAGCAGCAATTGCAACGGGCCGAGGAGTGGGAGCACAAGCCGAAGCCCGGGGTGAAGGTGAAGCCGCCGACGGACATCGCGGACAACAACGACACGCCCGGCAAGAGCAAGCTGATGTACGACCTCGCCCGGCTGGCCCTCGAGACCGACGCGACGCGCCTCGTCACCATCATGGCCCAGGACCAGCACTCGACGCACAAGATTCAGGCCGCCGACTCGCACCACGCGCTGACGCATCACGGCAACCGGCCGGAAGTGATCGCCACCCTGCGCAAGATGGAAGAGAACCAACTGAAAGCCTTCGGCGACTTCCTCGGCGCCCTGCGCGGCACCGCCGAGGCCGGCGAGACGCTGCTCGACCGCACGATGGTCCTGCACGGCGCCGGCATGGGCAACGCCAACTCGCACAGCAACGTCAATCTCCCGATGATGCTCGCCGGCGGCGGCTTCAAGCACGGCCAACACCTCGTCTTCGACAAGGACCACAACCACCCGCTGGCCACCTTATACGTGTCGATGCTCCAGCGCATGGGCATCGAGGCCAGCCGCTTCGCGTCGGGGACGACGACGCTGCGCGGGCTGGAAATGGTGTGACAACTTCGCCCCCGAACGCCCACGGACGGCCGTCCGTGGGCGTTCCGCCGCCACGACACTTCTGACGGATACCCCCGATGACCCGCGCCCTGCTCCTCTGCTGCCTCTTCCCCGCCGCGCTCCTCGCCGCCCCGCCCGGCTTCGAGGACGCCGTCCGCCCGTTCCTCGCCGCCCACTGCGTCGGGTGCCACGGCGCCGAGAAGCCCAAGGGAGACCTGCGGCTCGACACGCTGAAAGCCGACTTCAGAGACCCAAAGACGGTCGCCGCGTGGAACGCCGTGCGGGAGCAGTTGCGGGACGGGACGATGCCGCCGAAGAAGAGCGTGCAACCGCCGGCCGAGGCCAAAAAGGCCGTGCTGGACTGGCTGGCCGTCAACCTGCGGACGGCCCCGCCGCCGGCGCCGGTGGTGCGGCGGCTCAACCGCGTGGAGTACGAGAACACCCTGCGCGACTTGCTCGACATTCCGGGGTTGGAAGTGAAGGAGACGCTCCCGGCCGACGGGGACAGCAACGGCTTTGACACCGTGGCGACGGGGCTGGACATCTCCTACGTGCAAATGGCGATTTACCTGGAAGCAGCCGACATGGCCTTGGCCAAGGTGGCGGCCCTGAGTCTGGTTCCCGAGCGTCCGGCGGCGAAGACGCTCCGCTTTTACCCGCAGCACTGTGAGGGCTGGTGGCACCGGGCGCGCGAGGGGGCGACGGCCCCGCTGACGGCCGACGGGCCGGACCCGTCGTGGCACATGGACACCGGCACCGTGGATAAGAAACTCGACCAGCACAAGATCGCCCCGGTGAAGGCGATGGGGACGTTCTTCCACTCCGACCCCGCCGGCCTGTTGCGCCTCACGACCGGCCGGCAGAAAATCCCGGTCGCCGGCATGTACCGCCTGCGCGTCTCGGCCTACGGCTTCCAGTGGGAGCACGGCAAACTCGTCCCGAGCAAGGTGACGCAGTCGTACAGCCTCGCCACCGAGACGCGGCCGCTCGGCTACTTCGACGCCCCGCCCGACAAGCCGGCCGTCAGCACGGTGACGACGTGGCTGGAACCGTCGGACGAAATCCACTTCAACGCCGTCACCCTCGGCCACGGCCACGGCACCAAGCAGGGGGCGACGAGTCTCAGTTGCCCCGGCGTCGCCGTCGAATGGATGGACGTGGAAGGCCCACTCACCGAGACGTGGCCCCCCGTCGCCCGGACGCTGATGTTCGGCGACCTGCCGTTGGAAGAGTGGAGCGACAAGACAAAGTTGCCGAAGCCGCGCCGCCCGGCCGGGGGGCCGGCGACGGTTCACACCGTCGTCTCGAAAGACCCGGAGGCCGACGCCAAGCGGTTGCTGAAGACATTCATGGCCAAGGCGTGCCGTCGGCCGGTGACGGACGACGAGGTGAAGCCCTTCCTCGGTCTGTTCAAAGCCAAACTCGCGGAGCCGGCGAGTTTTGAAGAGGCGATGCGCACGGCCCAAAAGGGCGTCCTGACCTCGGCCCACTTCCTGTTCCTGAGCCGAGAGCCGGGCCAGCCGGACCTGTTCGCCCTCGCCGCCCGACTGTCGTACTTCCTGTGGAGTTCGACGCCGGACGACGAACTGACCCGCCTCGCCGCCGCCGGGTCGCTCGCCAAGCCGGACGTCCTGCGCGCCCAGACCGACCGCCTGCTGAACGACCCGAAGGCCCGCCGCTTCGTCGAGAACTTCACCGGCCAATGGCTGAAACTGCGCGACATCAACAGCACCCAGCCCGACCGGCAACTCTACCCGGAAAGCATGTGGGAATCCGACATCGCCGCCTACACCATCGATTCGATGCTCGAAGAAACCCGCCTCACCTTCGCCGGCATGCTGCGCGAAGACCTCAGCGTCACCCACGTCATCGACGCCCCGTTCACCTACCTCAACGAGCCGTTGGCCAAGCTCTACGGCATCAAGGACGTGCGCGGGGCCGAACTCCGCAAAACGCCCCTGCCGCCCACGAGCGGCCGAGGCGGTCTGATGACCCAGGCCAGCGTCCTGAAAGTCAGCGCCAACGGCACCACCACGTCGCCGGTCGTCCGCGGCGTCTACGTCGCCACGCGCCTGTTGGGCCGCACGATCCCGCCCCCGCCGCCGAACATTACCGGCATCGACCCCGACGTCCGCGGCGCCACCACCATCCGCGAGCAACTGAAAAAGCACAGCACCGACGCGACCTGCGCCGCCTGCCACGCCAAGATGGACCCCCCCGGCTTCGCCCTGGAAAGCTTCGATGTCGTCGGCGTCAAACGCGACCGCTACCGCGTCCTGCGCGACCAACGGTTAAATCACGAAGGCCCCCAAGTAGACCCCTCCGGCGAGACGACCGACGGCAAAAAATTCAAAGACGCGACGGGGTTGAAGGCTGTCCTTCTGGAAGACCCCGACCAACTGGCCCGCAACCTCGCGGTGAAATTGCTGACCTACGCGACCGGGAGAGGGTTGAGTGGGCAGGACTTGCTGGAAGTGGACGAGATCGTCGGCCGGCTGCGGGCGAAGAACTACGGGACGCGGGCACTGGTGCATGAGGTGGTGCAGAGCGGGCTGATGCGGGGAAATTAAAACGGCCCACCGAATCGGCCAACCGCTGACCAGCCCCGGTCACGAATCGCCCACAGTGGGGCGAGGAGCCCGGCCGAATCGCCCACCAATCGCAACGGCCTTCGGTTTGCTTGGACCCGTGTCCGGCATCCAAGACCCCGCTCGCCTCGTCACGGCGGGATGGGTTCATCAATCAGGGGGCCATGTCATGTCGCTGCGCGCGTGGGTGATCGTCGCCGGGTTGATGGTGGCCGGGCCGGGGCAAGCGGGGGACGTTCTGACGGAGGCGTTCGTCCTCCCGACCAAGGGGGAGGCGCCGGTGCATTCGCTGGCTTTCAGCCCCGACGGCAAGACGCTGGCGGCTGGCTGTTCCGGCGTGCCGGGGCATGTGCAATTGTGGGACATGGCCACCGGCCTGGCGCCGGCCGTCTTGGAGGCGCCGGGCCTGCCGACGGCCGCCGGCGACCTGCAGACCTTGGCCTACAGCCCGGACGGCAAATCCCTGATGGCCCTCGCCGTCAGCAAGAACAACCAATCACGGTTCCTGACGCTGTGGGACACGGCCACCGGCAAGGAGCGCGTCACGGTGAAGGCGCCCGCCGCCGGCTTCACCGCCGCCGCGCACCTCCCGGACGGCAAGACGCTGCTCGTCGGGGACACCGCCGGCAACGTGATGTTCCGGGACGCCGGGACGGGCAAAGACGTGGCCGGCCCGCGGATTCAGCACACGGACACGAACACGCCGGTCCTGAGCGTGGCGGTCGCCCCGGCCGGGGACCTGATCGCCACCGGCGGCCGCGACGACACGGCCCGCCTGTGGACGGCCAAAGGCAAGCCGCTCGGCCAAATCCGAGACTTCCCGAACAACGTGGATCAGTTGGTCTTCAGCCCGGACGGCGAGACGCTGGCCGGGTGCAGCAACGGCGACGTGCTGCTGTGGGACGTGACGCGCGCCGAGGTCGGTGGCCGGTTTCGCGCGCGGGCGGTGCAAGCCCGCGTCGCCTTCAGCCCGGACGGCAAATCATTGGCGATCACCGTTAGCACGGGCAAGAGCTACGACCTGACCCTCTGGAATTTGACCACTGGCCGCGCCCGCGCCGGCCTGACGCTTCCCGCCCCGCCGTCCGCCCCCGTCCCCGTTGTCTTCAGCCCCGACGGCAAACTCCTCGCCGCCGCCCCAGTCGGCGCGAGCGCCGTTCGCGTCTGGCGCGTGGCCGGAGGCAAGGGAGGGTTTCAATCGCCTTGAGTCAAGCCTCGACAACGAGCCGAGCGGCGCGAGCCGCCGGGCGGCCCCTCGCACGGCCGGGAGAGTGAATCTTCGATGCCCGCCCCCCTGCGGACGCTTCCTTGCCGGCGGCGCCGAACGTCGGGCGCGGTCAGGCCCAGTATTGACGCGCGTGAAAGCCGCCTGCGCGGTCGGTCCTCGAAGACTCGGCCTTTTCGGCCACACCGGCTGAAAGGGAAGAACTTCGGCACGCGATCTCTATTGCACGAAGTGGTGCAGAGCGGGCTGATGCGCGGGCGGTGAGTCATTGAGATGAGTTAAACTCCGCTCCCGGCTCGCCTCCACTTTGATCGACAATCCCGAGTTCATCCTCGGGCAAGTCGGCCGGGGAGTCGGGGGTTAGGATGAATGTCCGCTGTTTCTCCAAGTAACAGTGTTTCTGCCCGCAGACGGGGCAGAGGGCATGGAGCGTGCGGAACATGCGGAACTTGATGTTCGGGTGGTCCCGGCGCAGTTGGGCCATCCGGCGGCCGAATTCCTGATCGGCGAGCATCACGGCCCGCGTGCCGAGGATCGCCCCGCAGCGGAGGCACGCGAATGCCTCCGCCGCCCGGCGCACGCGGCGGTCGTGGATGGCCTGTTGGATGAAAACGAACGGCAGGAGGACCGGCAAGATCGCGATCAAAACCGCCATTAACAAGACCGCAACGGCCAGCAACACGGCCCCGCCGGCCAACTCTGCCGCGGATCGAATGACTCGCATCTGGCCCCCCATCGGCGTTGTGGACGTGCGGGTTGGTCCCGGCGCGCGGGAACGGGTTTCCTGACGACGATTATATCCGGCGTTTCAGGATGCCGAGCGGCAGCGAGGCAGGCGAGCCAGAAGCGTTAGCGATTGGAGGAACTTCCCGAGTGAGTGCGCCGCGAACCGAGTCTTCGCGGTTCGCCCACGGGGGAAGCGACCCGCCCTCGCGTGACGGGCTTCGAAGACTCGCCCTCCGTTCTTTTTGGCCCGGAAGCTCCTCCAGTCGCTAACGCTTCTGGCTCGCCTCCCTCGCTGCGCTCGGCGATCTTTTGTCTTCCCTGACCCCTGACCACTGACCACTTATAATGCCCGTTTCTGATTTGCTCCCCAACGGGAACGGGCGAGACATGAGCGGCGAGATCAAGGCCACGCACATCACTTGGCACGCGGGGGCCGTCACGGCCGGGGAGCGGGCCACGCTGCTCAAGCAGACGGGCTGTACGCTGTGGTTCACCGGGCTGTCCGGGTCCGGCAAGAGCACGCTGGCCGTCGCCGTCGAACAGGTGCTGGTGCGGATGGGTCGCGCGGCCTATGTGCTGGATGGGGACAACGTCCGCTTCGGGCTGAACGCCAGTCCAAAAATTTTGATGGAGACACGCGGGTACTCGGAAGAGTCGGCCACGCGGTTCGGGCTGGCCTTTTCGGCGGCGGACCGGGAGGAGAACATCCGCCGCGTCGGCGAGGTGGCCAAGTTGTTCGCGGACGCCGGGTTGATCGCCGTCGCCAGCTTCGTCAGCCCGTACCGCAAGGACCGCGACGCGGTCCGGGCCGCCCACGAGGCGAACAAGGCCGGGGCGATCCCGTTCGTCGAAATCCACGTCAGCGCCGATGTCACGGTGTGCGAGTCGCGCGACCCGAAGGGGTTGTACAAGCAGGCCCGGGCGGCCGTCGCGGCGGGCAAGGGCATGGGTTTTACCGGGATTGACGACCCTTACGAATCTCCCAATCACGCCGAATTGACTATCGACACCGGGAAGATGTCCGCCCAAGAAGGCGTCGCCACGGTCCTCAACTACCTGAAGCAACGCGGGCTGATTTCCTGAGCCGCCGTCAGCCTGGGGCGGTTATTCCGGTTGCGCGGGCCTAAAAAGGGCCTGCCGTGACCGGATTTCTTCGCTCGCCGGTAAAGTTTGCGCCAATTCCCATAATGTGATTTTGCGCTCCATCCGCCCCGACCGGCACGCGCTGTCGGAAAGCAACCCAAACGGAGAACTTTCGCTGAAGAACGCGCTTCGGTTTCGTTGACTGCCGTTTTCGCCCAACGTACAGTTGCCGGGAATCGGCGGGAGACCTCGCCGGAAGTATAAGTTCGGCCCCGGGTTGAGATTGTCAACACGCCCCGCCCGAGAGCAGCGGGACGCCGGAGCCGCCCAAGCCGTGACGCCATCCTCCCCGTCCCAGCGGGCCACAGGAGCGTCCTGATCACCCAGGGTGTTGCCACCATGCCGCGCAGTCTGATCGGGTCGTTATTGATGCCGAGCGAAGGGTTCTACGAGACCCCGCTCCCGCAGTTGGAAGAGCGCCCCGTGCGGACGTTCCTCCCGACCGGGTACGAGCACAATTACGCCTACCCGCTGATCGTAATGTTCCACGCGACCGGCGGCAGCGACGAGCAAGTCCTGCGGTACGCCCCGCGCATCAGCCGGCAGAACCACATCGCCATCAGCCTCCGCGGGCCGGAAGTCCTGACCGCCCGCGACGACGACGGCCTCAAAGCCTTCGGCTGGGCCGGCGCCTCCGACGCCTGGCTCGCCGAGTACACGGTGAAGGCCATCCAAGAGACGCGCAAGAACTACCACATCCACACGGAACGCATCTACCTGATGGGCGTCCACGACGGGGCCGCCGTCGCCTACCGCCTGGCCATGACGCGGCCGGAACTGTTCGCGGGCGTGGTCGCCGTCAACGGCGCCCTGCCCCGCCCGGCCGAGGGGCCGCTGTTCCCGAAAGACAACATGGGGAACATGCGGGCGCTGATCGCCCACGGGGCCGCCAACGAGGTGATCCCGCTGGAGACCGCCCGCCGCGACTTCCTCGCCCTGCACACCGCCGGCGCCGACGTGACGCTGAACACCTACCCGACGACGCACCGGATGCACGCCGACACCCTGCGGGACGTGAACCGCTGGATGGTCCGCAACATCGACGCCGACAACTGCTACGACTGCGGCGACTCGGACTCCGAGGATGACGACGCCGTCGTGTCTTGAATCAGAATAAAACAAGACTCGCCACAAAGGCACGAAGGTCACACGAAGTTTCACGAAGGAAGCAGAAGAGGAATTTTTTCTCTCGCCTTCTCTGTGTTTCTTCGTGTGACCTTTGTGCCTTTGTGGTTAATCTTGTTTTCCCGTCCCGGATGCCAAGGTGATCGCGTGTGGCGTGTCGGCATTGACGAAGCCGGGTGCGGGCCGCCGACATTGAAACGACGGCGAGAGTCGGCTAAAACTCGGGGGGCGGCCGGATCGCCAAACACCCGGGGACGAGCGATGACTCGAACGTGCGCCATCCTATTTCTGTTCACCGCCGGCGCCGCCGCCGAGGACACGCCGAAGGCGGTCTCCCGGGCCGACAAGCTGACGGCGATTATCAAGGCGCATGCGGACGCCGATGCCGCGTTCCAGAAAGCCGTCCAAGCCCTCGGGGATACTGCCGAAGACCGGACAAAGTTCGAGGATTTGGGGAAGTCGTTGAAGAGCGGTTACGAGGAGCGGTTGTCGGCCGCCCTCGGGTTGGCGTCTGCCGACCCAAAGTCGGACGACGCGATGGCCGCCTTGAACTGGATATTGACGATCCCGCCGGCGTACCACACGCCGACCGGCGTCTCGGCGATGCAACTCGCGGCCGAACATCACGCGGCCAACCCCAAAATCGGAAACACCATTGCTTGCCTCGGTCGCCGCGGGCCGCGGGACAATCAGCCGAAAGAGTACGCGGCCGCAATGGCCCTCGTCAAAGCCGTGGCGGAAAAGAACCCGGACCGGACGGCCCGCGGCCAAGCCTTCCGGGCGCTGGCCCAGCAGGCAATCTTTCGGCACGCGGTGGCCGAATACAAGCGAGCCAAGGACGCGGACCGCTTGGCGGCCGAGGCCGAGACGGCGCTGGAAGTCGTCGTCAAGGACTACGGCGACTGCCCCCGCCTGGGCCGGCGGCCCAACGCCAAAGGAGAGACGCTCGCCGACGACGCCGGCCGGGAACTGTATGCGGTGCGACACTTGCGGGTCGGCAAAATGGCGCCGGACATCCAAGCCGAGAGTGTGGCCGGCCCGGCATTCAAGCTGTCCGATGGCCGGGGCAAGGTGGTCGTGCTCGCGTTCTGGGCGTCATGGTGCGGACCTTGCATGGCGATGGTCCCGCACGAGATCAAACTGGCTGCCCGCTTGAAGGACGAGCCGTTTGCCCTCATCGGGGTGAACGGCGATGCCGACCGCGGACAAGCGCGCGAGGCGGCGGCCAAGGCGAAGATGACGTGGCCGTCGTTCTGGGACGGGCCGACGGACGGGGACGGCCCGGTCTGCCGGGCGTGGAACGTCCGGGAGTGGCCGACTGTTTATGTACTGGACGCCGCCGGCGTCATCCGCTTCAAGGGCCTTCCCGCCGCCGAATTGGACAAGGCCGTCGATGAGTTGCTGAACGAGATGAAGGACCGGAAGAAAAAGTAGACCTCCGCCCGTGGCGGCAGTTCGGGAGGCGGCGACCGTGTGGCGTGTCGGCATCGACGAAGCCGGGTACGGGCCGAACCTCGGGCCGATGGTGATGGCCTGCGCCGCTTGCCACGTCCCCGGCGACGCGCCGGCCGACTTGTGGGCCGTGCTGGGCAGGGCCGTGCGCAAGAAGTGCCGCGGCAAAGACCCCCGGTTGCTGATCGACGACTCCAAGAAAGTCCACGACGGCAAAGACGCCTGCGCCAAGCTCGAGCGCGGCGTGCTGGCCATGCTCTCGCTGGCCGGGACACTTCCGCAACTCCTCTCCGAACTGCTGGACAACCGCTCCGCCGCCGACTCCATCGTGGAACTGCTCGCCGAGCCGTGGTATCGGCCCGCGACGCCGCTGCCGGTGTTCGACACCGTCGAGAACGTGACGGCCGCCGGAACCGCCCTCGGCGAGGCGTGCCAGGAAGCCAACGTCGCGTGGGCGCCGCCGCGCGTGATGGTGGTCCCCGCCCCGCGCTTCAACGCGATGCTGGACGTTCACAAATTGAAGTCCGAAGTCGAAATCGTCGGCATCAAACACCTCTTCGCCGCCCTGCTCGCGCTGCCGGGCGACGACCCCGTGCATGTGGCCGTGGACCGCCTCGGCGGCCGCCTGAATTACGGCCCGCTGTTACAGGAAGTGTTCGCCGACGGCTGGGTGCGAGTCATCAAAGAATCGGCCGAGGCCTGCGACTACGCCGTCTACGGCCTCGGGCGGGAGTTGCACTTCCACTTCCAACCCAAGGCCGACGGCGACTTCTTGTGCGTCGCCCTCGCCTCTATGACGGCCAAGTATTTGCGGGAAGCCTTCATGGCCCAGTTCAACAAGTATTGGGCCGACTTGGTCCCCGGCGTGAAGCCCACGGCCGGGTATCCGCTCGACGCGCTGCGGTTCCTGAACGACATTCACCCGACGCTGGCGGCGCGGGGGATCGCGATGGAGAGCGTGTGGCGGCGGAAGTGAGGGGGCGGTGACGATTCAATCTACCGCCGTCAGGCGGTCTTGTTGGAGTCCCGCTTTTAAGCGGTCCGTGACCTCCCCGCCGCAGTAGGCAGGAGGACCGGAGTCTTCGACGGTCCGACCCCTTGGGCGATCGGCCGTCACCCAAGAAGGCGAACCCTCGAAGACTCGGTTCGCCGGCCGCCTCCGGGTGACAGGTCCAAGACCGCCTGACGGCGGAACTCCAACAGGACCGCCTGACGGCGGTGGATTGAACCGTCACCGCCGGTACCGCAGCCAGTCCAACACACTCCCCGCCGCCTCTCGCAAGCGCATCGTCTTTACCAACGGCGAATCAGTCACCAACCCCTCGGCCAGCACGGCGGCCCCTTGGGCGGCGGTCTTCACCCACGCCCCCGGCAATGGTTCCAGCGGCACGATCGTCGGGAACTCGGGCAACAACCGCCGCAAGCGTGGCAACATCCCATCCTCGTCGGCCCGGCGACCGGAGACGATCAGCGTCTCGAAGGGCGTCACCGCGTGCAGGCCGATCAATGTTTGTCTCAGCGATTCGTCCTCGGCCTCCGTCGAACCCGTGTCGCGCACGCCGCCGGTGAAGAGGTCGTGCTTCCGCAGCGGGGAGAGCCAGTACGCGGCTTCGCCGTCCCACGCCCCGCCGCTCTGGCCGCCGGCCGGGCCGCAACTGCCGCCGATGCCGTGGACGATTTGCCCGCCGTGAACCACGATGACGGCCGTGAACGCGGAGCCGAGTTCCAGGAGGGCGAAGCGGCCGGGGCATTGCCGGATTGCCAAGGCGGCGACGGCCAACTTGTCGGCCGTCCCGAGGTCGATGCGGTTGAACTTGCGGTGGGCCGGCACGGTCGGCAGGTGGATGACGCCCGGCAGGAAGACGACGGGCAACGCCGAATCGCGGAACGCCCGCAGCACGGCCGAGAAGCCGAGGACGCCTTGGGCGGTCCCCCGGTCGTCCGGGCGCACCAGCGTCATTTGATCGAGATGATCGGAAGTCAGGTCAGAATTGCGGACCAGCGGGACGCCGTACCCGGACGGCCCGGCGATCAGGTCGAACGGCCCGCGGGCGGCGAGCCAATCGACGGGGGCCGCCGGGTTGGCCCGCAGTTCGGCCGGCGAGAAGCGGACTTGGTCGCCGACGCGGCCACCGTCCAGCGTCAGCACGTCGAGGCTGCTCGTGCCGGGGTCGCACCCGGCGACGCGGACGGCGGTCACTTCGGCAGTGCCGGCGGCTCCGTCCCGGCCGGGCGGTCCATCGTCTTGCCCAACGGCGTGTCCGTGTTCTTCAGGTCGCCGCCGGTCCCGAGCAGGAAAAGGCCGTCCTTCACGGCCGCGTTGATGTTCACCACCGGGTTGGCGTCGGCCGTGAACCGGGCTTTGCTGAGGGAAACCCACTTGCCGTCGTCGGCCTTCACCCAGCCGTTCCCGAAGCGGGCGACGCGCTCCTTCGTCGTGGACACCTTGTCCCGCTTGAAGTCTTCGACGAAGGAGTAATACCCCTTGAGCAGTTCCCCCTTGGTGATGGTCGAGAACGTGACAAGGTGAAGCCATTCCTTCTTCGCCGGGTCATAAAAGTGGCCCGCGTAGGCCGTCCGCGTGTCGTCCTCTTTCACGGCCCGGACGAGGAATTTGTACGTCTCGCCGGCCTTCCAATCGAAGTCGTAGAAGGCTTGCCCGCCGGTCCCCTCCCCGCCGAAGCGCTTGACGCGGACGGCGTCGGCCTTGTGCGACATCTTTACGCGGTCCGCGTCCTTCACCTTGGCCGGGTCGTCCCCGGCCGTCGGGTCCCACACGGAGAAGATGACCAGCTTCTTGCCGTTGCCGAGTTCTTGAATGCCGAAGTACCCCTTGCCCCACCCGCACGCCATGAAGTACGTCCCCGGCGCCGACTTCTCCACGGTGAGTTCGGTGTAGAACTCCGTCCCGGCCGGGGCTTGGTATGCCAAGTGAACCGACCGGCAAGCGATGCCCTTGAGCTTCTCGTCGGCCGGGGTGGCCGAGGCGAGGAGGGCGAGGGCGACGAGGGGGAGATGGAATCGCATGGGGGAGGAATCTCAGGTTAAGACGGGGTGACGAGCAGAGCGCGTAGGTCGTCGGGCGTGGCGGCGGTCGCCAACGCTTTGACCATTTTTTTCAGCGTGGCCGTGTCCGCTGTGGCCAAGTCCGTTTCGGCGAAACGGCGGCCCGCGTCGCCGAATTTGTCCGCCAACATCTCGGCAGCCAAGTCCAAGGCCCCTTCCTGACGCCCTTCCTGACGCCCTTCCTGACGCCCCTGTTCCAAGGTCCGAATTTCGAATGGTGAAATCAACGGCATCTGCTTCTCCTTGTCCCACGACAACATTTCGGCGATCAGTTGGCGGTCCAGTTCGACGGGCACCTGCAGAAGAGTGTCGATCACTTTGAAGAGGCGCCGGAAGTCGTCGGACTGATACCCCTTATCATACAGCAGCTTGGCGAGGCGGCGCTTCCACGCGAACCGCGAGTCTTTGTCCTTGCGGTTGAGCTGGCATTGCAGGTGGGCGAGGACGACCATCGCGAACGGGTTGGCCGTCGCCTCCAGTTCGGCGATGCGGTCCCGCCAGTCCCAGAGTTTGACGGACGCGAAGGCGTATGTCAACCGCGTGTCGCCCGCCCGGAACTCGTAGGCGGCCGGGCGCCAGTCCGGCGACTTGTCATCCCCGAGGATGGCGAGGGCGACGGGGTGTTGGCCGTGCCGGTCGTAGATGCGGTAGTGGTACTTCCACATCCGCGCGGCGAAGCCGGTGTCGCGGGCGGTCTGCACTTCGACGTGGATGAGCAGGAACAGGTCGCCGGCCGCGCCGGCCCGCTTCACCTTGTACAGGCGGTCGGCCAGAATCTTGTTCCCCTCGTCGTCGCTCAGGAGTTTTTGCAACTCCGTGTCGAGGGCTTCCGGGGGGACCGACCAGTCGCCCAAGGCGTAGGTGGCCGGGCAGAAGTATTCCAAAAAACCGGGCAGGTAGGCGTCCAGCGCCTCTTTCCACACCGGGTCCATTTCGACCGTCATGGCGTCACCCCTTGAGCGTCCCCACGATTTCGCGCACACTCCCCGCCTTCAAACTCGCCACCGCCGCCGGCAACCCGGCCACAATCCGCGTGCTCACTGTCGGGTCGTAGAAGTTGGCGGTGCCGATCTGGACGGCGGCGGCCCCGGTGACGAGGAACTCCATCACGTCGTCCAGGGTGGCGATGCCGCCGACGGCGATGATGGGCAGCACCTTCGCCCTGGCGACCTGCCAGACGATGCGCAAGACCAGCGGCTTGATGGCCGGGCCGCTCAGGCCGCCGGTGACGTTGCCGAGGACCGGGCTTCGCCGCCGCCAGTCCACGGCCATGCCGACGAAGGTGTTGACCAGCGAGACGGCGTCGGCCCCGCCGTCGGCCGCCGCCTTGGCGATCGGGACGACGCTAGTGACGTTCGGCGTCAGCTTGGCGATCAGCGGGTAGGGGCACACGGCCCGGCACCGCTCCACGATGCGCTTGGTGACGGCCGGGTCGGCGGCGAAGTCGGCGCCGCCGGCGACGTTCGGGCAGGAGAGATTCAACTCGACGGCGGCCAGTCCGGCCGCCCGCCCCATTTTCGCCGCCAGTTCGACAAAGTCGTCCTCCGTCTTGCCGGCGACGTTGCCGATAATCGCGGTCGGGAGGCCGGCTAGGTAGGGAAGGTGGAAGGCGAGGAAGTGGTCGATGCCGTCGTTGTCGAGGCCGATGGCGTTGAGCAGGCCGCTCGGCGTCTCTACGGTGCGCGGGGGCGGGTTCCCGGCCCGCGCGGCGGAAGTGACAGTTTTGGGAACCACGCCTCCCAACGCGGCGAAGTCCACGAGGCCGGCCATCTCGCGGGCGTAGCCGAAGGTGCCGGACGCAACCAGAATCGGGTTGCGGAGTTCCAAACGGCCCAGTCGGGCGGAAAGGTCGATGTCCATGAGGAAAAGTTACGGCCGGGACAGGTTTTCCGCCACCGGAGAAGTTCGGAAGTCGGGCGGCCGACGTGTCTGCCGCGAAATCAGACAGGCCGCTGTAGCGAAACGACTCACGGCGCGGCATTCCGGAACAGAAGTGATCCGTCTTCGCTCACGGGCCGTCGGCGCTTTTGAGTCCGACACGCGAGATGGCCGGCCCATTTCTGCGAATCGCCCACGGAAACAGCGATTATTCACCACGTGGCACACCCGTTGCTTTCATATTCTCTCGTGATTCGGATGCGAGTCC
>JAYUGD010000338.1:0-1971 GCA_043767785.1 Zavarzinella sp.
CGCGGCTAAACGGCGTTTCGCTCGGTGGGCGCCCCATAAACTAAACCCCGCCCGCCACGGAACCAACTCATGCCCCGCTTCCTCACGTTCGCGGCCCTCTTGCTGACTCTGTCGCCGCTCGCCGCCGAGACGTGGCAGCCATCAGCCCAGCGCCCGGAGATTCGGCCGGCGTTCTCAGTAGACGCCAAGGGGATGCTCGTCATCGAGACAAGCGATTCCATCGCCGACCAAGGCCACTGGCGGAAGGCCGTGCCGATCACCGGCGGGAAGTATTACCGCTTCCACGCCTTGCGGAAGATGACCCGCGTGGCGTCGCCGCGGCGCAGCGCCATCGCCCGCGTCGTGTGGCAAGATTCCAACGGCAAGCCTGTCTTGGCGGACGTGCCGGCCGGGCATGAGAAGGAAGTCGGCTCCGTGCCGTTGGCCGAGCCGGAACACCCGCTCGACGGCGACACCGACACGAACGGCTGGACGGAAGTGTCCGCAACGTACCGCGCCCCGTCGAAGGCGACGCAAGCGGTGTTGGAGCTGCATCTGCAATGGGCGCCGAACGGCCGTGTCGAGTGGGCCGACGTGAGTTTCAAGGAGACGGAAGCGCCGCCGGCCCGCAAGGTGCGGTTGGCCACCGTGCATTACGTTCCGACGGGCAAGTCGCCCAAGCAGAACGTCGAGGAGTACGCCCCACTGGTCGCCGAGGCGGCCAAGCAGAAGGCGGACCTCGTCGTGCTGGGGGAGACGATCCCGTACATCCGCGTCGGCAAGCAACCGCACGAGACGGCCGAGGCCGTCCCCGGCCCGACGACGGACTATTTCGCCGGCCTCGCCAAGAAGCACGCGCTGCACGTCGTCGCCGGCTTGTACGAGCGGGACGGCAAGGCCGTGTATAACGTGGCCGTGCTGCTCGGGCCGGACGGCAAACTCATCGGCAAGTACCGCAAGGTGTGTCTGCCGCACAGCGAAGTGGAAAACGGCGTCACCCCCGGCGACTCGTACCCGGTGTTCGACACGAAGCTCGGCAAGGTCGGGCTGATGGTCTGCTACGACGGCTTTTTCCCCGAAGTGGCCCGCGCGTTGACGAACAACGGCGCCGAGGTGATCGCGTGGCCCGTCGCCGGCTGCAACCCGCTGCTCGCCCGCGCCCGCGCCTGCGAGAACCACGTCTACGTCGTCAGCAGCGCGTACACGGACGCGAAAAGCAATTGGATGGTCTCGGCCGTGTTCGACCACGCCGGCGTCCCCATCGCCAAGGCCGATCAGTGGGGTTCCGTGGCCGTCGCGGAAGTCGATTTGAGCGAGCGGCACTTTTGGCGCAACAACTTGGGTGACTTCCGGTCGATGAGCCAACGGCACCGGCCGGGGAAGTGAAAGGCCGCTGACCGGCGAACCTGCGTCAACCTTTCCGGTTGTGCCGATTCCCCGGCCGCGCGTCACAGGCGTCAGGCGCGTGCGCGCCGGTCCAGCTTGTCCCACTTGACCAGGTCGGGCATATTCCCCATGTGAAAATGTCCCGCGTGGCTCGGCGCGGGCGGGTTGCGCGTTCATAGTGACATGGCTTCCCCGGCACGGGTGCGAAGGTCGGTCCCCCGCAAGGGGTTCCGGCCGGAGCGACGGGGGAGAATCAGGTTTCTGTTCAGGAGGCTGGTTCGTGCGATGGGGCGTCGGGTCGCGTGCGGGGTCCATTGCCAGCACTCGGCCAACCTCTCTGCTCTGAGGGACGCCGTCGGTCAACCCCATCACCCAAGCGTTGACCTCCGGGACTGGCGATCACGGCCTGCAATATCGAACTTGATTGGTGGCAAACAAATCAAGAGAGGTCTGCTCGGAAAAGGCCGCCGGCCGCCACGACTGGAACTCCCGCCGCCCCGGCCTGGGAACTGGGGCGACGACTCACCAAAGCCGGGCGCTCCTCCACGACTCCGGAGGCTCGCCCGGCTTGGTGTGTTTACAGGGGGCGTTGGTCTTGGCGAGCCG
>JAYUGD010000339.1:0-5705 GCA_043767785.1 Zavarzinella sp.
GCCGCCCCTGGCTATTCTCCCCCGCCCCGTTGGGGCGAAAGCCAAAACACGCCGCGGCCGGCCATGCTGAACCGCACAACGCTACGATCCCTTTTCGGCCTGTCAAATAATCCGGGCAGTTCCCGTAAGATTTTCGGGAAGTATTTTGGGGAGGCGACATGGCCGACGCGGAGACGCCGATCCGGGTGTGGGGGCTGCCCCTCACGCCGTACACGTTCGGGCGGACGCTCGACCGCGTGGGCGAACTGATCGCGGCCGGGACGCCAAGCTTCTTCGTCACGGCCAATTTGAACTACGCCATGATCTCCGACCGCGACCCGCGGTTGCGAGCCATCAACGAGCGGGCGGCGTTCATCGTCGCGGACGGGATGCCGCTCGTGTGGTGGTCACGGCTCGGCAATCGCCGATTGCCGGAACGGGTCGCGGGATCAGATCTCATTTACGGCCTGTGCGAACGGGCGGCGCGACACGGCCACCGCGTCTATCTGCTCGGCGCCGGGCCGGGCATCGCGGAGCTGGCGGCCGAGAAATTGCGGACGCGGTACCCCGCCATCCAAATCGTCGGCGTCGAGTGCCCGCCGTTCCGGGCGCTGACGGCCGAGGAGCAACGGCACCAGATCGACCGCATTCGCGCCGCCCGGCCGGATTTGCTGTTCGTCGCCTTCGGCCAGCCCAAGGGGGAATTCTGGATGGTCGATCACCTGGACAAGCTCGGCGTGCCGGTGATGGTCCAAGTCGGCGCCTCGCTCGACTTCGTGGCCGGCGAGGTGAAGCGGTCGCCGAAGTGGATGCAGAAGACCGGCACGGAGTGGATTTACCGGATGGCCCAAGAACCCAAGCGCCTGATCGGCCGGTACTGGGCCAACGCCGTCTTTTTGCTGCGGGCGGTCTTCGCGAGCCGGTTTCGACTAGAACGGACAAAGCCCTGATTTAGCCGCCAAGACGCCAAGGCCGCCAAGAAGACAAAAACCGATTGGCCGCAGAGGCGCAGAGAGCGCAGAGAAGACAAAACCATGAGAATACATTCTTAGAAATGCCCTTTGTGCGTTGGTCTTCTCTGCGCTCTCTGCGCCTCTGCGGCCGATCGGTTTTTGTCTTCTTGGCGGCCTTGGCGTCTTGGCGGCTAATCAGGGCTTTTCTCATCCGCCCAAGCGCTTAATCATGTCCCCGGTCTCTTCCAGTTTGCGCTGGTGCAGCAGGCTGGCCCGGGCGGCGGGGCTGATGGCGAAGGCGTTGTCTTCCAGCAGTTCCAGGAGTTCGCGGTCTTCCAGCACTTCCTTGTCGATGAGCCGTTTGGCGACGGCCTCCAGGGCCGGCTTCCCCTTTTCCAGCACCGTGCGCACTTCGAAGAGGCAGGCCGAGATGATGGCCCGGATTTCTAAGTCGATTTCGCGGGCCGTCTGCTCGCTGTGGCTGCGCGGGGCCTCGCCGCCGCCGCCGCCGCCGGGCAGGAAGGCGGACTCGTTGCTACTCAGGTAAATGCGGCCGAGGCGGCTCATGCCGTACTGCCGGACCATTTGCGACGCGAGGTTGTTGGCGGTGCTCAGGTCGCTGGTGGCCCCGGTGGAAATCTCGCGCAGGCAGAGTTCCTCCGCGATGGTCCCGCCGAGGGCCACTTTGATGCGGGCTTCCAGTTCCATGCGCGTCATCAGCAGGCGGTCCGAGTCCGGCCGTTGCAGCACGTACCCGCCGGCCAAGCCGCGCGGGATGATGGATACTTTGTGAACCGGGTCGCTGTGCTCCACGGCGCAGGCGACCAGCGCGTGGCCGGCCTCGTGGACGGCGACGCGGTGCTTCTCCTCCGGCCGCATGATGCGGCTCTTGCGCTCCAGGCCGACGGCCCCGCGCTCGATGGCCTCCACGAAGTCCCGCATGTCCACGCCGGTCGCGTCGCGGCGGGCGGCCAGCAGGACGGCCTCGTTGACGATGTTCGCCAAGTCGGCCCCGACGCACCCCGGCGTCAGGCGGGCCAGCTTCTTCACGTCCACGGCCCCGAGTTCCTTCACGCCCTGCAAGTGGACGAACAAGATCGCTTCGCGCCCTTCCACGTCCGGTCGGTCCACGACGACGGTGCGGTCGAAGCGGCCGGGGCGGAGCAGGGCGGCGTCCAAAACTTCGGGCCGGTTGGTCGCGGCCATTAGGATGACGCCGGCGTTGGCGTCGAAGCCGTCCATCTCGACCAGCAGTTGGTTCAACGTCTGCTCGCGCTCCTCGTGGCTGCCGAACCCCTGGCCGGAGCGGGCGCGGCCCAGGGCGTCCAGTTCGTCAATGAAGACGATGCACGGGGCCTTGGCCTTCGCCTCGCGGAACAGGTCGCGGACGCGGGACGCGCCGACGCCGACGTACATTTCCACGAAGTCGCTGCCGGACATGTTGAGGAACGGGACGTGCGCCTCCCCGGCGACGGACCGGGCCAAGAGCGTTTTCCCCGTGCCCGGCGGGCCGATCAGCAGCACGCCCTTCGGGATGCGGCCGCCGAACTTGGTGTACCGCTGCGGGTTCTTGAGGAAGTCCACCACTTCCTGAAGCTCGGCCTTCGCCTCGTCGATGCCGGCCACGTCCTTGAAGGTCGCCGTCTTTTCCGTCACCTCGTACAGTCGGTGCCGGCCGCGGCCGAAGCTCAAGGCCCCACCGCCGCCCTTGCCGTACCAGCGCATCGCCAGCGCCACGGCGAGGAAAATCAGCCCGCACATCACCGCCGCGTACACGTACCCGATGACGAGGGCCACCGCCGACTTTTCCGGCTCGGCCTCGAAGTGCGGCACGCGCTCGTTCAAGAGCGGGAACAGCGTGGCGTCCATCTCCACGCCGACGCGGTTCGTGCGGATGGGCACGTCCCCTTCGGGCAGTGGGTCAAGCCCCTTGACGACGACGGAGCGGTCGGCGAAGTGCAAGTCCCCGTGGATCTCGTGCTGGCCGACCTTGAGCGACTTCACTTCCACGCCCGGCGTGACGAGCAGCCGCTTGAGTTCGCCGTAGGGGATGGCATACCGCTTCGCCTCGCGCGTGTAGAAGACGTTGATGAGGACGACGATCAGCACCGCCGCGACGATGCCGTACCGCCGCGTGTACCGGAACAGGGGGGGGCGTTTTTTCTTGTCCATGAATGAGAGCGTTTGCTTTTCTGTGGTGTGTCATTGCCCGCCAAGAAGCCCACGGACGGCCGTCCGTGGGCGTTCCGCGACGCCAGCCATCAACTGGCGTTCCACGCGAACTCCACCGCCCCGCTCCACACGCCGCCGGGCGGCAATTCCTCCCAGCCGGTGTCTTCGCCAGTGGCGTCTAAATTCACGGCGTCCGTGACACAAGTATAGGGTTCGACGCACAGGGCTTGTCGATGGACGGGCGTGAACAGGACGCTCTCGCGGAAGTTCGCCGTCGTCCACACTTCCAAGCGCCCGGCCGCGTCGGGCCGCTTTAACTCCGCCCGCAGCAGCAAACCCTCGGCCCCCGTGCGGATCACGCCGAGGTCGCCGTAAACGGTGTCGAGATTTGCCCCGGCGATTCGCCGGGGCCGATTGTAGTTCAGGGCGTCCGGCACGGACTGCTTCGGGCCGCTGGGCAAACTGTCCGTCAGCGGCCAAACGCTGCGGGCCGGGGCGTGCAGTTCGGTGTCGTCCACGCGGTCAGCGCCGGGGATTTTGAAGTACGGGTGCAGGCCGATGCCGAACGGGAAACTTTCCGTCCCCATGTTCGCCACGCGGAAGGTCATTCGGAGCGTCGGGCCGGTGAAGCGGTAGACGACGCTGAACAGGGCGTCCCCCGGCCAAAGGCCGGCCGCCTCCGGCGCGTTCTCCGAGATGCGGAAGTCGCCGTGCAGCCACGCGCCGTCCGGCTCGGCGCCGTAGCCGAAGACAGTCCAGGCGTGGCGCGGGGCGAAGCCGTGGATGGCGTTGGCCTTCGTAGAATCGTTCCTGGGGAGCGTGTAGGCCTTGCCGCCGTGCGTGAAGCGGCCGTCGCGGATGCGGTTAGGGAACGGGAACAGAATCGGGACGCCGCTGCGCGTGGGGACGGGATTCGTATCCCAATCGGGGGCGGCGTACAGCAGCTCGTCGCCGCGGTGTTTCCAGCGCAGACAGTTAAAGCCGTGCGCCGGCCAGACTTCGATGGCCGACTGGCTCGCCGCGTGGGACAGCATGTAGACTGTCCCGCCGACCCCGCCGGCGCTCCGCTCTTCCGTTTCGATGTGATACAACATGGCGAAACCCCACCGGGTTGACCGTCGTCCCGAAATTGTATCCCGAGGGGCCTGCCGTGCCGACTTTCTCCGCCGCCGCGCTGGAACAATTCGCCGCCGCCATGTTCACGGCCGCCGGCGTGCCGGCGGCCCACGCCGGGACCGTCGCCCGGTCGCTGGTCGATTCCAACTTGTGCGGGCACGACTCGCACGGCCTGATCCGCGTGACGCAGTACGTCGGCTTCCTGCGCGACGGCAAGCTGAACCGCGACTCGGCCTTCACCGTGGTCGCCGAGACCCCGGCCATGATCTCCGTGGACGGCCAATGGGGCCTGGGCCAAGTGCAGGCGTTCGCCGTGCTGGAAAAGCTCTGGCAAAAGGCCCAGGTGATGGGCGTCGCCAGCGGCACGCTGCGGCGCACCGGGCACATCGGCCGACTGGGGGAATACGCCGAGTGGGCGGCGGCCAAAGGCTGCGCCCTGTTCGCCACGGTGAACTCGCACGGCTCCGGCCGCCGCGTCGCCCCGCCCGGCGGCGTGCAGGGGCGCCTCAGCACCAACCCCATTTGCTTCGGCGCCCCGACCCCGGCCGCCCCGCTGGTGTTGGACTTCAGCACCAGTGTGTGCGCGGAAGGTAAAGTCCGCGTCGCCCACCAAAAAGGGAGCCAAGTCCCGCCCGGCTGGATTCAGACCGCGGCCGGCGAGCCGACGACGAACCCCGCGGACTTGTACGGCGACCCGCCCGGCACGATCCTCCCCTTCGGCGGCGAGCAAACCTACAAGGGCTTCGGCCTCGGCCTCTTGCTGGACGCGCTGGCCGGCGGCCTCTCCGGCGGCGAGTGCTCCCGCCCGGACCGCCCGATGCCGGGCATGGCCAACTGCGTCGTCTTCGTGATGTGGAACACCGCCCTTTTCGGCGGCACGGACGGCTTCCTGCAAAACGTCGGCGGCCTCGCCGACTTCGTGCGCGCCACGCCGACCGTCCCCGGCGTCAACGGGATCACGCTCCCCGGCGACCCGGAGCGCCGCAGCAAGGCCCAGCGCCAAGCCGACGGCATTCCCATCCCGGACGGCACGTGGCAACAACTGGCGAAACTGGCGGCCGAATTGGGCGTGGCGCTGCCGGTGGAACAAACCGTCTGACAAGGCCGGTCCCGTCAGCCGTTTTGTAGAATCCCAAACACACCCTTCGACATCGCCACCCGTCATGACCACCGCCCCAAAACCCCGCCGCCGCCGCCGCTGGATTCTACTCGGCCTCCTCGCAATCGTGGCCGGCTTGGTCGTTTACGCGGCCGTCCCCGGAAAGAACACCTACACCGTTGGCCCGGAGACGACCCACGTCACCGACCCCATCGACGCCAACGGCCGCGTCGATTACGTCGCCGCCGTCAACACGCGGCTGCGCGGCGACATCACCCCGGAGCAGAACGCCAACGTCTTCATCTGGCAGGCCATCGGCCCGCACCCGGAAAACAGCACACTACCCGACGAATACTTTCAGTGGCTCGGCCGCCCGGCCCCGCCGG
>JAYUGD010000340.1:0-1969 GCA_043767785.1 Zavarzinella sp.
GGCCGGGGGGTTAGGTTGCCTTTCCCGGCGGCCGCACTCAGGAGTGTCCTCATGCCAGTCCCGCGAATCGTTCTCGGCCAGAATGTGGACGAAGGCAAAGTTCGCCGTGCCAAGGAACTCCGCCGCGAAATGACCCCAACCGAGGCATTGCTCTGGGACTGCCTTCGCCGTAGTCAACTGAACGGCCTGCACTTTCGCCGCCAGCAAGTGATCCACGGCTTCATCGCCGACTTTTACTGTCACGCGGCGAAGTTGATTGTTGAAGTGGACGGGGACTCTCACATTGATCGCCAAGAATATGACGCCGAGCGGGATGCGACGTTGGCCTCCTTGGGGTTTCTGACTTACCGCGTCGTAAACGATGCCGTGTGTGAACGACTAGACGACGTGCTTTTTGTGGTTGCCGACATTTGTGCGAAGCGAATTGCTGGCCACTGACCGAAGGATTTTCAAATGGACCCCCTGACCGCCAACCGCCAAGCCCTCACCCGCCGCACCTTCCTGCGCGACTCCTCCGTCGGCATGGGCTCCATCGCCCTCGCGGGCCTGCTCGCGGGAGAGTCGAAGGCCGTCCCCGCGGCCGTTAACCCGCTGGCGCCGAAGAAGCCGCCGTTGGCCGCCAAGGCCAAGCGGATGATTTACCTGCACCTGTCGGGGGCGCCGCCGCACCTCGACTTGTTCGACTACAAGCCGGAACTGGTGAAGCACGACGGCGAGAACTGCCCGGACAGCGTCCTCAAGGGGCGGCGATTCGCGTTCACGTCCGGGGTGCCGAAGCTCCTCGGCACGCGCCGCACCTACAAGCAGCACGGCAAAGGCGGCGTCTGGATGTCGGACGCCATCCCGGCGCTGCACGAGCACGCGGACGACATGTGCGTGATCCGGTCCATGAACACGGACCAGTTCAACCACGCCCCGGCCGAGTTGCTGCTGTACACCGGGTCGGCTCGCCAAGGCCGGCCGAGCATGGGGACGTGGGTCACTTATGGCCTCGGCACGGAGAACGCCAACCTGCCCGGGTTCGTCGTCCTGATCTCCAGCGGCGTGCAACCAAGCGGGGGGCAGGGGTGTTGGGGCAGCGGGTTTTTGCCGAGCGTATACCAAGGCGTGCAGTGCCGGTCCAAGGGCGACCCGGTGCTGTACGTCTCCGACCCGGCCGGCATGGACCGCGACCTGCGCCGCAAGTCGCTGGACGCCCTGCGCGACCTGAACGAGATGCAGGAGAAGGAACTCGGCCACCCGGAGACGGCGACGCGCATTGAGCAGTACGAACTCGCTTACCGCATGCAGACGGCCGTCCCGGAGGTGATGGACATTTCCAAGGAGAGCGCCAAGACCATCGCCGCCTACGGGGCCACCCCCGGCGGGGCGTCGTTCGCCAACAACTGTTTGCTGGCCCGCCGGCTGGTGGAACAGGGCGTGCGCTACGTCCAGTTGTTCGACTGGGGCTGGGACTTCCACGGCACCGGCCCCGGCGAGGACATCCGCGGCGGGTTGACCACCAAGTGCGCCACGGTGGACAAGCCCATCGCCGCCCTCATCAAAGACTTGAAGAACCGCGGCCTGTTCGAGGACACGCTGATCGTCTGCGGCGGGGAGTTCGGCCGCACGCCGTTCCGCGAGGGCCGCACCGCCGGCAGCACGAACTTGGGCCGCGACCACTACCCGGACTGCTACTCCCTCTTCTTGGCCGGCGGCGGCGTGAAGGGGGGCTACACCCACGGCGAGACCGACGACCTCGGCTTCAAGGTGGCCAAGGACAAGGTCCACATCCACGACCTGCAAGCCACGATCCTGCACCTGCTCGGCTTCAACCACGAACAGTTGACGTACCGCTTCCAGGGCCGCGACTACCGGCTGACGGACGTCCACGGCAAAGTCGTGACGCCGATTCTGGCGTAATGCCGTTTACCTCACCCCCTAACCCCCTCTCCGAAGCGGAGAGGGGGAACCAGGCGCGGAATGTAGG
>JAYUGD010000341.1:0-1965 GCA_043767785.1 Zavarzinella sp.
GAACCCCCTGCGTCGCGAGCGGTCGAGATTGGGGAAACAAGGGATCGTCCCGGATTGGCCTGGATTTCCCCGTGCCCACTGCGGATAGTAGTCTCGTGAGTCAGCGGTGACAATCCGACGTGAGGTCTAAATGCTACGGCTTGTGGTACTCAACCAGTTGATCATTTCGCTGCTCGTAGGGCCGTTGCTCTGCTGCTGCACGATCACACGGCTGGGCCACAGCGGGCATGACGCCACGAAGGCGAACAATGCCGGGGTCAAGAATCAACGCAAGTCATGTTGCGGGCAGCAGAGTTCTGCTCCCGCCGAGTCCGAAGCGCCGACAAACGGGGACACACCCTCCCCAGCACAGTGTCCGTGCAAAGACCACACCCAGGCTGCGATTACGGTCCCCGAAACCGCTTCAGCCACCTCTTTGAGTTGTCTCGACGTTGCGACTTTGGAGTTCGCCTCGCTTGCCGTCGTCGACAGCTCGCGCAACTCCTCGCCGGTCTCGGTGAACTTCGGCTGCCGCTCTTCCTCGCTCTCCAAGTCAGATCTCCTTTTCTCGCACCACAATCTGCGCTGCTAACGCTGCTCCGTATCCACTGGTATTCGGCCATTTTCAGCCCGATGCCCACCCGTCGTTTTCCAATCCGTTGTAAGCCGGGTCACGCCTGCGTTAACGCGTGAATTCTATCCGCCCGTCTCCGTCGCAATTGGAGCGGCGTCGATAGCCCGTTGCCCCGTTTTACCCGCGTACCTGGGCTAACGCCGCCGGGCGCGCACTGAGGATATTTTCAAATGCTACGCAGAATGCTTTTGGCGTCCGGGGTGGGGTGCCTCGCCGCCGCAGGGCTGGTCGCCATTGGGTGCGGCGGGCCGACGCCACCGGTCGCCCAGACGACCGGCACTCCGGCGACCGCAAAGTCCGCCGGAGGGGCGGCGACGGCCGACGAGGCGCACGGGCACAAGCCTGGGGCGCACGGCGGCACCCTCATCTCGCTCGGCCGGGACAGCTACCACGCGGAGGCCGTGTTCGAGAAGGGCGGCACCGTCCGCCTGTACGTGCTGGGCAAGGACGAGGCCCGGCTGCAAGAAGTCGATGCCGCGGAGTTGACGGCCTACGTCACCCCGGACGGCGCGACCGAGGCCGACACGATGACCCTCCGCCCGGAGCCGCAGCCGGGGGACGCGAAGGGCAAGACGACGCGGTTCGTGGCGACCCTGCCGAAAGACCTGATCGGCAAGGCGGTCCGGGTGACCGTCAACAACGTGACCGTCAACGGCGAGCGGTTCCGCGTCGCCTTCTCCAACGAGGCCGCCGCGCACCTCGCCGGCGAGATGCCGGCGAAGAAGGGGACCGACGAGGAACGCTCCCTCTTCCTGACCCCCGGCGGGGCGTACACCGCCGCCGACATCGCCGCCAACGGGGCGACCGTGCCGACCGTGAAGTACAAGGGCGTCCGCGCCCAGCACGACGACAACCCGAAGCCCGGCGACAAGATTTGCCCGATCTCGAAGACCAAGGCCAACCCCAAGTTCACCTGGGTCGTCGGCGGCAAGACGTACGAGTTCTGCTGCATTCCCTGCATCGAAGAATTCGTCGTGCTCGCCAAGGAAAATCCCGGCGAGGTCAAAGACCCCAAGGACTACGTCAAGTAACGACCGCCGCTTCAAAAATTTACTCATTCCAGGAGTCCGTCATGGTTCGGTTTCAACTGTTGGGTGCATCAATTGCGGCGTTCGCCCTGGCCGGGTGCGGCGACGGCAAGCCGGTCGCGGCCGTCGCGGCGGTGGCTCCGCCGGCCGCGGTGGCCGCGGGCGAAACGGGCGAGGTCGGGGCGGAGCGGGCGAAGCTGTCCGCCGAGGACCGCGTGCTCGTGGAGGCCCAGGAGTGGTGCGCCGTCTCGACCGACGAGCGGTTGGGTTCGATGGGGCCGCCGCTCAAGCTCGACGTGAAGGGGCAGCCGGTGTACGTCTGCT
>JAYUGD010000342.1:0-1962 GCA_043767785.1 Zavarzinella sp.
CGGATCATGTCCTGCAGGCTGGACCCGTCCACGTACTCCATCACGATGAAGTGGAGGTTGTCGTCCTGGTCGATGTCGTAGGCGCGGACGATGTTCTGGTGGTCCAAGGCCGCGACGGCGCGGGCCTCGCGATAGAACCGCTCCAAGGACGACGGGTCGGCCGCCTTCGCCGTGGGCAGCACCTTGACGGCCACCCGCCGGCGCATCAACTTGTGTTCGCAGAGGAAGACTTGGCCCATGCCGCCGGACCCGAGGCGCTCCAGCACCTTGTACTTGCCGATGGTGAACCGCTTCCACCGGCCTTGGAGAAACTGTTCCGCCTGGAAGTACGTGAGGAGGCCGTCCCGGACAAACATGCCGGCGACGGAGTTGAGATCCTTGGAGACGTCGCCCGATTCCTTCAGCTTTTGGATGTACGCGGAGACGCGGCTGTCATCCAACACGGCGCTTTTGCGGATCAGGTCGGCGAATTCTTCGACCGTCGTGGGAGCTGGCATCGACCCACCTGCTGTCGGCTTCAACGTTGCCGGATGAGAGTGGCCCGCCGTTCGGGGAGACTGTCGCGGGACAAGGCGTCCCGATGGGTGACAGCCGCTTGCTCACTCTCGTCAAAATCTTACTGACATATAGTTCACAGTCCGGCCGGGCGGGGCGGGAGTTGTGAAATTTGGCAAAGTCGTCGCGCTGGGGTTCCGTTCGATTCCACCGCTGCCCGGATGATGCCGGGCTTCAGCGTCTGGAATACCATCATACGCCCGGAGTGGCCACGGAAAAATGCCGGGCCGCGAGAACCGGGGAAATCCGGGCCGGGGTTGGCGGTCGCGTTGAACTTGCCGCCCGCCCGGTCATAATGACGGGAAGGCCGGCCGCGGGGAGGAAGCGATGAATCCCAGTCCCGATAACATCCTGCTGGTCCGCGTGCGGCAAGCCCGCCGCCGACTGGTCGCCCAATCATTCCTCCGGGCCGCCGGCCTCGCGCTCGGCGTCAGCTTGGCGGTCGTCGCCGGCTGGCTGTTGGCCGAACCGTTCGTTCCCCTCACCCATCCTGACGTCTGGCGGTGGAGTGTCTTCGGCGCCGCAGGGGTGATCGCCCTGACCGTCGCCGTCGTGCGGACGTGGCGAACGGCCCCCGGGCCGCTGACCGCCGCCCTCGAACTCGACCGGCGATTCGAGTTGCGTGAGCGCCTGACCACGGCCTGCTCCCTCTCGCCGGAATCGGCGGCCACCCCGGCCGGCCAAGCCCTGATCGACGACGCCCGGACGCGGGCGGAACGTTTGAGCGTCCGCGAGAAATTCCCCATTCGCTTGAGCCGGCGGGCCCTCTTCCTGCCCGCCCAAGTGGCGGCGATTCTCTTGGTGTGGTTCTTGTACGACCCCGCTCGCCTGTCGAGTTGGGCCAAGGGCAACCCGGCCGAGGACGCCACGGCGACAACGGGCGCTGATGCCTCAGACCCGCCGGCCGTCGTCGCCCGGCCGTTCATCAAGCCCCCGGCCGACCGGCCGAATCAGTTCAAGGACTCCAAGGAACTCCAGCAACTGCAAGCCGAGTTGGAAAAGCTGTACGCCGACAACAACAAAGAACGGGCCTCGGACAAGCCGGAACAATTACGGGAAAAGGCTGCCGACGTGGCGAAGGCCGAGGACACGCTGCGGAAACACGAGCAGGCGATGGCCGAGAAGTTCCAAAAACTCCAAGAGCAAATGGACCGGATGTCCCACTTGGAAAACGGGGAAGCCCGCCCGGAAGGGCCGGGGAAAGAATTCGAGCAAGCCCTCGCCAACGGGGATTTGAAGAAGGCCCAGGAAGAGGCTGACCGCCTTAAGAAGAAGGCCCGCGACAAGAAGATGGACCAGAAGGAGGCCGACCAACTCAAGAAGGAACTCCAACAAATGGAGGAGCGGGTCGACCGGCTGACCCGCGAGCAGAAGAAGAACGAGGAGAAGCTTAAAGACCTGATCGAG
>JAYUGD010000343.1:0-5688 GCA_043767785.1 Zavarzinella sp.
CTCGCTCACCCAAGGTTCTTTGTCTCATTCATGGCGCGACGACGATTTTTGCACAAGCTCGGAGCGTGAGGAGTACATTGGGCGACCGATCAAGATCAATCGTGGCCGCGTGCGGTATAGCCGCCGGGTGGAAACCTTCCCCGCATTTTCGTTGACATCCAAGCGGTCAGCGTTGAGGATACGCTCATAGCATCCACGGGAAGTTTTGCCAAATGAGCGTGCTGGAAAACCTGTTGGGCACGACCGGGGCGGGGCTGCTCCAAGCCGCCTTGGGCCTCTACTGTGTGGTGTTCGGGTTGGGCGTCATCGGCAAGCCGCGGCCCAAGGACGGCGTGGCGCAGCCGACCCCGAAGCGGCCGCTGATGGCCGTGGCGGGCGTCGCCCTCATCGGCTACGGCATTTTCGTCGCGGCGCGCGGGGCCGGCCACTAAGCCCGCGTCGCCGGTCTGTCGGCTCTTTCGTTTCCATGAGGCGTCCCGATGCGTGTCCGACTCTTCCTCCTGTTCGCGCTCGGCGCCCTCACGGGGTGCGGCGGCGAGGCGGCCCCCGCGACGGCGGAATACGTCCGACCGCGGGACTCGGCCCCCAAAGTGGGTCGGTACAAGGCCCAGGGAATCCCCGCGGCGGTCCGGCACGGCGTCATCGAGTCCGAGTTCGCGTTCCTGCAAAAGCCGTTCACGCCCCCCGTCCTCGCCCAGACGGTGCGGGCGGCGCTGGACGGCGGGCGGTAACTTTAAGAGGCCCGCCATGCGACCGCCGCCGCCGGACGTCCCCGCGGATTTGTTGGATCAGTTCGGCCCGCCGGAAGCCGCATTCGGCCCGAACATGCGCTTCCGCACCTCCTCGGCCGTGCTGGGCGTCTTCCTCATGGCGCTGGGCTTGGCGTTTTTCGTGCTGGGGTTTGGCAGCCTGCTCGCCTACTTGGGCGGGGGCCTGATGGCGGTAGGGGCGGCGGCGTTCTTCCTCCCGCGGTCCGTCCCGCGGAATTGGGTGTTCGTCTGCCCGGGCGGCCTGATCCGCACCCGCGGCGAAAACTGGGAAGCCGTGGCGTGGGCCGACGTGGCCCGGTTCGAGGAAGTGGCCGCGCCCGGCACGATGGTCGCCGTCCGTCAATGCCGGATCGTCACCGCGGCCGGCGCCGAGTGGGGCTTCATGGCCGACTGGGTCGGGGATTACAAGCGGTTGGCCGCGCTCTTGCGCCAAAAGGCGGAGGCGCCGCCGCCCGCCGCCGATGATTGACGGTACTGAACCGCCGGGCGCCGGGACTCCAACGCGAGGGGCGAGACATGTTCGAGAAAAAAGGCGACCAACTCCTGCCGTTCCCGCACTTCGTCGGCCGCGTGGCGTTCTCGCTGCTGCTGTCGGGCGGCATCCTCTTGGTGGCCCTGCTGATCGGCACGGTCGGCTACCACTACGTCGCCGACTTGGACTGGCTCGACGCCGAACTCAACGCCGCGATGATCCTGACCGGCATGGGCCCCATCGACCCGATGCGCACCGCCGCCGCCAAGATCTTCGCGTCCGCTTACGCCCTGTTCAGCGGCGTCGTCTTCCTGACGGCCATGGGCATCGTCCTGTCCCCGGTGTTCCACCGCGTCGTGCACAAGTTCCATTTGGACGACGAGGACGAGGAGAAGGGGCCGGACAAGGCGGCGGAGCCACCGGCAAAAACCGTGTAGCCCCGATGCAACGCTTCGGGTGGCGCGCGTCGAAACCCGCCGCAACATTCTCAGGCATTCTCCTTGCCATCCAAGTGAACAGCGACAAGGATAGGGCCTGACGTCATTGGCTCGGCTTTATGCCGTCGAGGGGGCAACGATGGAAGGCGCAGCGGTCGGCGTCCTGTTGTGTTCGCTGGCATTCGGGGTGGCCGTCGGCACCCTCATCGGCGCGGTCTTCCTCCGCGCCGCGGTCGCCCTGTACAACAAGATGGCCGGCGGCGGCCGGCCGCCCGGCGGCGTCCCCGAGCCGGACTTCGGCAAGGCCTTGGGGATCACCTTCGTCACCACCCTAATCAACATCGGCGTGGGCTTCGTCATCGGCATGGTGACGAACACGTGGGGCGCGGCCGGGCCGCGGGGGAAAGAGGTTGACCTCCTCGCGCAGGCCATCTCCTTCCCGCTCAGCCTGCTCATCATGACGGCCATGCTCACCGCCATTCTGCCGACCACTTTCGGCCGGGCCCTCCTGGTGACCCTGTGCTACATGTTGATTGTGATGGTCGTCGTCGCCGTCATCGTCGGCGTGATGATCGCCGTGTTCGGGATCGCCATGGTTGGGGCCAGATAACTCTCCACGCAGGTAGGCGATGAATCGCTTCGCCTGGCTGACACTCTTGACGGCGGCCGGGTCGGCCGCCGCCGGCCCCGGTGGCAAGCCGGCCGCCACGGTCGAGTGGACGCGCGCCGAGGTGGCCGGGTATGAATTGAAGCTGATGGATGACCAGCGGATTTGTGATCTGGTGTTCGACGAGAAGGGCTATGTCGCCGCCACGCTCGGCAAGAAGTGCGGCCTCGTCGTCGCCCCCGTGCTGAATTGGCGCATCGACGCGGACGGCGTCCTCGTCATCTCCGAATTGGGCGACGACGGGCGGGTGTGGTTCCGCTTCAAAAAGGTCAAGGTCGGCAACGGCCGGGCCGAGGTCGAGCGCGACGGCAAGCGGGAGACGTTTTCCCGGGCGAAGCGATAGCCAGCCGATGGACCAATCACGTCGGACGAAACCCCGTTTAGCCGCGACGCGGAGGCTTTGCGCAGCGGAGCGCGCGCCGCCATCAAACAAGAATTTTTTGCCACGGATCGAACACCGACGAAGCACGGATGAAAACAGAAATCCGAATCCAAAGACGGATGAAAACCGGACGAACACGGCCCATCAATTCTTTGGGGACGTGACGGTGGCCTGACAGTGTCGATCCGGTTTTCATCCGTCTTGGTTTTTGGTCCGGATCCGTGTTCTATCCGTGTTCGATCCGTGGCAAAAAATTCTTTGCTCGGTTCCGGGCCCGCGCTCCGCTGCGCAAAGCCTCCGCGTCGCGGCTAAACGGCCCTTGCCAATCCCATCATTCCTTCCCGCGGATCGTCCCCTTCAGCACGAACTTCAGGCGGTCTTCGATCTTCTTGTGGGCCTTGTCGATTTCCTTGTCCGTCAGCGTCTTGTCGGACTGGTACGTCAGGGCATACGCGAGGCTCTTTTTCCCGGCCGGGATCGAGTCACCTTGGTACACGTCGAAGAGGCGGACGGCGCGTAACAGGTCGCCGCCGGCGGCGGTGATCTCCTTTTGGATCGCCTCGTTTGTCAACTCCGCGTCCACCACGACGGCGATGTCGCGCAGGGCGGCGGGCGTCTGCGGCACCGGGGCGTAGGCGAAGCGGTCGGGGATGGCGGCCAGCAACTCATCCAAGTCGAGTTCGCCGGCGACGACCGTCTTTTCCCCCAGGCCGAAGGCGAGGGCGGCCTTCGGGTGCAGTTCGCCGAAGACGCCGACGGTCTTGTCGCCGACCATCAAGTGGGCCGAGCGGCCGGGGTGCAGCCAGGCGGTTTCCTTGGCGGCTTGGAACGTCACATTCGGGACGTGCATCGTCTTGGCGAAGTGTTCCACCACCCCCTTTAGGTCGAAGAAGTCGAGCGCGGCGGGCTTCTGCCCGAGCGTGTCGTCCCACGCCTCGGCCTTGCGGCGGCCGCTGAGGATCAGGGCCAGACGGCGCGGCTCGGTGGGGAGGCGGTCGCCGGGCTTCGGCAGGAAGACGGCGCCGAGTTCGAAGAGCTTTACCGTGTCGGTCTGCTTCAGGTTGTGGGCGGCCACTTCCAAGAGGTTGGCCAACAGCGTGCGGCGCATGACGGCCCGCTCGGGGCTGATCGGGTTGACGAGTTCGACGCCGTCGCCGGTCAGGCCGAGGGCGGCTTCGCGGTCCTTGGCCGTGAGCGAGTAGCAGATGCACTCTTGCAGGCCGGCGGTGGCCAGCGTGTCGCGCGTCAGTTGTTCCAGAGCGAGGTCACGGTTGTTGCGCTGCGGCGGCAGTTCGCCGGAGAGCAGCGTGCCCGGCAGGCGGTCGTAGCCGTGGATGCGGGCCAGTTCTTCGATCAGGTCGGCGGCCCCGGCTTGGATGTCCAGCCGCGTCGGCGGCACCGTCACCTGCCAGCCGTCGGCGGCCGGCGTCACGGTGAATTGCAGGGCCGTCAGGACGCGCTCCACGTCGGCGGCCGGGAACTCGATGCCCAGCAGGCGGCGAATCTCGCTCTTCTTCAGGTGGATGGTCTGCGTCGGCACCGGGGCCGGGTACACGTCCACGATGCCGCTTAACACTTTGCCGCCGGCGGTGTCGGCGAACAGCTTCGCGGCGTGCTTGGCGGCCGGCAACACCACTTCGGGATGCACGCCGCGGCTGAAGCGCGTGCTGGCCTCGCTGAACAGCGTGAACTTGTGGGCCGTCTTGCGGACGCTCACGAAGTCGAAGCTGGCCGACTCCAGGAGGATGTTTTTGGTGGCGGCCGTCACTTCCGTGTCGGCCCCGCCCATGACGCCGGCGAGGGCGATGGCCCCGGCCGTGTCGGCGATCACGAGGTCGTCGGCGGTTAGGGTGCGGTCGATGCCGTCGAGGGTCTTCAGCACTTCGCCCGGCTTCGCCTGCCGGACGGTGATCGTCGGCGGCCCGCCGGCCCGCTTCACGAGCAAGTCATAGTCGAAGGCGTGGATGGGCTGGCCCCACTCGAACATGACGTAGTTGGTCACGTCCACGACGTTGCTGATCGGCCGTTGCCCGGCGTACTCCAGCCGGCGTTGCATCCAGCCGGGACTCGGCTTGACGGTCACGTCGCGGATGATGGTGGCGGTGTAGCGGGCGCACTTGGCCGGGTCTTCGATGACGACCTTCACCTGGCCGTCGATCTTCTCGGCCACCGGCGTCGGCTCCTGCTTGGGCACGGTCGCCGTCTTGCCGAAGATGGCGGCCACCTCGCGGGCGACGCCGACCATTGACAGGCAGCGGGCCATGTTCGGCAGCACGTCGATCTCGACGACGGCGTCCCCCATGAAGTCCGCCAGCGGCTTGCCGACCGGGGCATCCTCCTCCAAGAGGATGATGCCCTCGTGCTCGTCGTTGATGCCCAACTCGAAGTTGGACATGCACATGGCGTCGTTCGGGATGCCGCGCAGTTCCTTCGGCTCCAGCGTCTTGAACACCTTGCGCTTCTGCTTGGTCGCCTTGTCTTCCTCTTCCGCGAAGTACACCGACCCGCACAGGCCCAGCACGACCTTGTGGCCGCTCTCGCCGACGGCGATGTTCGGCGCCCCGGTCACGACCGTCTTCGGCTCGGCGGCCCCGTAGTCGAGCTTCACGAGCTTCAGCTTGTCCGCGTTCGGGTGCTTGTCGATGCCCAGCACGCGGGCCGTGACGATCTTGTCCCGCTCCCACACCGGGCCGGTCTCAGCCTGCTTGGCCTTCAGCCCGGCCGGGGCCGGCAGGCCGTAGAGGCGGACGCCGGCGACTTCGAGGCCGGCGATGGTCAGTCGTTCCACCAGTTCCGGTAGTTCCACCCCGGACAGGTCCACGTGGTCAGCCAGCCAGTTCAGGGGGACTTTCATTCGGTCGGTCCTGCGACGATAATCAATATTGAGGACTGCGTATCTTACGGGAGGCGGTGGGCGATGCCACGGGTTCAGACGAAACGCCGCCGCGGCCGGATTTGGC
>JAYUGD010000344.1:0-5684 GCA_043767785.1 Zavarzinella sp.
CATCTACACGATCAACGGCGAAGAGGCCAAGAAAGTGGTCTCGCAGTTGAAGCCGCGGCTGTTCGTCCTGCCGATGCACTACGCGACGAAGGTGTACACGGAAGTCCTGCCGCCCGACGAGTTCTTGGACGGCCAAAAGTACGTCCGCAAGCTCGACGGCAACCGCCTCGACATCCCGCTCGACTTGAAGCCCGACCACCCGACGGTCGTGCTGTTGGAGTGGAAGTAACCGCGGCCGTCATACCGTCCGCGTCGGCACGCGCTTGGCCTCGGCATCCGCAAGCGTCTTGCGGTACGCCGTCAATGTGTCTCGCGCGCACGCCTCCCAAGTGAACTGGGCCGCCTGCGCCACCCCGCCCTTCCGCAGGTCGTCCCGCCAGTCGCCGTCCGTGATGACCTTGGCCATCGCGGCCCGCCAGCCATCGGAATCGTTCGGGTCGATCAGGTGGCCGCACCCGCCCAAGACTTCGGCGACGGCCCCGGCCGTGGACGACAGCACCGCCCCGTCGCACGCCAACATCTCGGCCGCCGGCATCCCGAACCCTTCGTAGAGCGTCGGAAAAACCAGCGCCCGCGCCCCGTTATACACGGCCGCCAGCGCGCCGTCCGGCAAGTACCCCGGCCGAATCACGTTCTTGTGTCTCGCCTCGGCCTCGAAGTATTTGGCCGTCTCCTCCATCCTCCAACCCCACGCCCCGACCAGCACCAGCGGGCAGCGCTCCCGCAAATCGGCCGGCAGGCCACAGTACGCCCGCAGCAGCATGTCGAGATTCTTGCGCGGCTCGATGGTCCCGACGTGCAGCAGATAACTCGGCGGCAAGCCGAGTTGCCGCAGTGTGTTGGCAGTCTCCGCGGGCGGCAGCGGCCGGAAGTGGTCCCGCACGCCGTTGTAAGTGCGCGTCACCCGCTCCGGTGGGAAATGGAACGTGGTGATGATCTCTTGCCGGGCGAACTCGCTGACCGCCAGCACGTGGGCGATCTTGCGGACGTTCGGGGTGAAGTGCCGGGCGAACCACGCGATGCGGTCGGCTGGGTGCCAGTGCGGATAAAGAATCGGCGACAGGTCGTGAATAGTGACGACGGCCGGCAGCCGGCCGGGAAGCGGCACGAAGTTCGGCTCGTGGTACAGGTCGTAGCGCCGGCGGTCGAAGACGGCCCGCGTGTAAACGCTGTTGACCATTCTCCAGCCGTGTCGCAACGGCGCCCGCACGCGGCGCAGCCACGACGGCCGGGCGATTTCCGCGTGCTTCGCCGGCGCCGGCCCGGCCGGCAGGCCAGCGCCCGCCGGGGCGGGCTGCGGTGGGAGGGCCACCACCTTTGGCCCGCCGCCAAGCGTCTTATGAAGTTTGGACAAAACCGGGTGGGGGTACGTGGACATCTCGACTTCGCCGGTCGCCTGCAACGCCTTCAGCAGTTCGGCCGTGTAGTGCCCGACGCCGGTCTTGGAGCCGACGGTCGCCGAGACGTTCATCACCACCCGCATCGGGCTGTTCCCCTCGTTCGCGTCCGTGTCCGCTGTTTAGCGAAATGGCCCCCGACTTTCAAAGCCCGGATCGGTTTCGGCCGGTTGCCGTTGACAGGCGGGTTTCATCCGCTATGGTTACGCTTAACCGTTCAAGGGGTCCGCGCGTGGCGATCAAACTTCGACTTCCGGCTCTCCTTCTCACTCACCGCTGAGGTCCCGCCACCCGTCTGAACCCGCTTGCGATTCCGACATGGCCTTGGGACCCTTGAAGTCCCGAGGCTTTTTTCGTTTCCCGTCCCAGGAGATTGCCAGTCATGGCCGCGCCGAGCGATCCGAACCGCGTGCTGATTTTCGACACCACCTTGCGAGACGGCGAGCAGTCCCCCGGCTGCTCCATGAACCTCGCCGAAAAGCTCGAAATGGCGCGCGCACTTCGAGACCTCGGCGTGGACGTGATCGAGGCCGGCTTCCCCATCGCCTCCCCCGGCGACTTCGAGTCCGTGCAGGCCATCGCCCGCGAGATCCACGGGCCGGTCATCGCCGGCTTGGCCCGGTGCAACTTGGCGGACATCGACCGGGCCGGGGACGCCCTGCGCGAGGCGACCAAGAAGCGGATTCACGTGTTCCTGGCCACCAGCGCCATCCACCGTCAGTTCAAACTGAAAATGACGCGGGAGGAAATCATCAGCCGGGCCGTCGAAGGCGTCGCCCGCGCCAAAACCTTCTGCGACGACGTGGAGTTCTCCCCCGAGGACGCCGCCCGCACGGAGTTGGACTTCTTGGCCGAGGTTTGCGAGAAGGCCGTCGAGGCCGGCGCCACCACCCTGAACATCCCGGACACCGTCGGGTACGCCGTCCCGTCCCACTACGCGGACATCATCCGCTACTTGAAGAAGACCGTGCGCGGGGCCGGGGGCGTCGTGTTCAGCGTCCACTGCCACAACGACCTCGGGCTGGCCGTCGCCAACTCCCTGGCCGCCCTGGCCGAAGGCGCCCGGCAAGTGGAGTGTACGGTCAACGGCATCGGCGAGCGGGCCGGCAACACGGCCCTCGAAGAAATCGTCATGGCCATGCGGACCCGGCAAGACTTTTACCAACTGACCACCGGCATTAACAGCAAGTTGCTGGTGCCGACGAGCCGCAAACTCTCGATGGTCACCGGCATGCAGGTCCAGCGGAACAAGGCCATCGTCGGGCAAAACGCCTTCGCCCACGAGGCCGGCATTCACCAAGACGGGATGCTGAAAAACCCGAGCACCTACGAGATCATGCGCCCGGAAGACGTGGGCATCCCGTCCACGGACTTGGTCCTCGGCAAGCACAGCGGCCGGCACGCGCTCAAGGCCCGCATCACCGACCTCGGGTACACCGTGGACGAGGGGCAGGTGCAGCGGATTTTCGAGGCGTTCAAGGTGCTGGCCGACCGCAAGAAGAGCATCTACGACGCGGACATTGAAGCGCTCGTCGAGAACCAATTGCACGCCGGGACCAGCGAGGCGTGGACGCTCGTGAACTTCACGTGCAGCGCCAGCTTCGGCGTCCCGCCCGTCGCCGCCGTGACCCTCAAGCACGCGGACGGCCGCAGCGTGTGCGAGCCGGCCGTCGGGGACGGCCCGGTGGACGCCGTGTTGAAGTCCATCCAGCGCGGGACCGGCATCGACCTCAAAGTGACGGACTACCGCGTCCGCAGCGTGACCGGCGGCCTGGACGCCCAAGGCGAGGCCGTCGTGGAAGTGGAGTACGAAAACCGCAAACTCAGCGGCCGCGGCGTCAACACGAACGTGATCGAAGCCAGCGCGCAGGCGTTCTTGCAAGTCATCAACCGCATCGCCCTCCGGCAAGTGCGACCGCGGATGAAGCCGAGCGACCACGTTTCGCACGAGGCGGTCCCGGCGGTGTAACGGGGTGAAAAAAGAAGAAGAGTAACCACAAAGACACGAAGGTCACACAAAGACGCACCAAGAAACCAGAAGAAAAATCTTCTCCGTTCTTCTTGGTGCGTCTTCGTGTGACCTTCGTGCCTTTGTGGTTACTTTTGCTCTTGGCTTGTTATTCCTCGTCCCCAACCCATCCGGCCAGCGCTTCTTCCAGCGTGGCCACATCAACCGTCTCGCCGGTGAGTTGACGCACCGCCTCGCGCGCCCGCTCGACCAGCAGGCGGCGCGGGGACACGACGCCGCACCCGCGGTCCTTGGCGTCTTGCAGAAACTTCGAGGGCGTCTGGCCGCTCAACAAGTCGGCGACGCACATGCCGGGTTTTAGATACCCCGGGTGCAGCGTGGTCTCCGTTTCGCGGTCGCCGTCCCGGCCGACGATCAGGATGTCGTGGCTGGTGTTGTAGACGGCCTCCCAAATCATTTGCCGGCCGCCGAACGTGGCCGCCGCCCCGGCGACGGCGTCCTTGTTTTTGCTCGCCCACATCAGTGTTGCCCCGGCCGCTTTCAGGGCGGGGACCATCATCTTCGTCAGTGGCCCGACGCCCGCGAGCAAGACGGACCGGCCCTTGATGCCGTCCGGGTGGCCGCGGTCAGTCATCAGCGCGTGCAGGGCATTCACGACGGTCTCGCCAAGCGTGTTGCTCGCCCGCCACCCCCCCTCGACCGGGAACAGACTGTCGGCCGCGGCGACGGGGAGTTTGGCGCTGTCGTCGTAGGCGGCGATCTCGTGCAGGCCATCAGTCGCGATGTCGTCCAAGAGAACCGCCTGCAAGCGCACGGCGTCGATGATCTTGCGGAAAAGCTTCCAGTTCCCGACCGGCATCGGCAGCACGCGGAGCGGGGACTCCAACGTGGCGAAGGCCGTGTTCAGCAGCCCCGCGAGCAGCCGCGGCCGGTCCCCGTCGCCGGTGACGCCGACGAACTTGGTCGGCTTGCCGATGTCGCGGTAGCGGTAAATCTCGTCGAAGTCGCGGACGGTCGCCTGGCCGGGGTACGCCTCCATGCCCTTTTCCAGCGCGGCCGACACCCACGGGGCGCCGATCTTCCGGCCGAGCAGGGAGAGCATCAGCCCGGACGGCCCCAGCCCGACCACGACCGTCGGCACGGGCGGCTTGTTCAAGATTTGCACCAGCGGCCACGCCTCCTCTGGCGTGTCGGCCTTGCACGTCAACTTGATGACGTCCGGCTTCTTCGCCTGCATCGCGGCGTAGATGTCCGCGAGGTCCTTCGGCGTCCCGGCGAGGTTCGTGTACGAGATGACACGCTTGTAGGTCGGGAACGGCCGGACGCCGTCGGCGGCGTCCATTTCGATGTCCACGTAGTCGGCCTTGGCCATGACCGCGGCGCGCAGGAGCATCGTCCGCTCGTCCTCCGTCCCCTGCCACTGGCCGCCGTCCTCGGTACGCTTGCAGGCGAAGAGGATCGGCTTCTTCTTCGCCGTCATCAACTCGGCCAAGTTGGCGTCCTTCTCGAAGCGGTCGAGCCGCACTTCGATCAGGTCGGCCCCGAGCATGGCCGCGTTCAGCATGTCCACGAGGGCCATGCGCCGGGATTCCTGAGAGACGGTGATGCAGATCATGGGGCCGCGCGGGGAGAAACGGTCAGTGAGCGTCGATTGTAGCCCGGAGACGACGGGCGTGATATGAAAATTGCGCGTGCGGCCGGAAAAACAAAAGCGGGCGGGGATGAACCCCGCCCGCTCGAAGGTCAACGAATTTTTGTCACTCGCCGGAGCGGAAGAGCTTCCGCAGCAGGCCCGTCGTGTCATTCTTCTTCGGCGTCGGCGTCGGGGCGGACGGCCCCGCCGTCATGGGAGCCGTCGGAAGCCCGGGGTTGAAGCCCGCGTGGCTGGGGGCGACCGGGTGGCCGGCGCCGGCGATTCCCATGGCTTCCGCGTGCCGGCGTTGGAACGTCGCCATGCGGTCCCGCAGGCCGGCGTCGCCGCGCTGAATCGCCTCGATTTCCCGCTGCACCTCGGCGCTCAAGCGCTTCAGTTCGGTTTCCTGCCGGGCCAGCATCGCCCGCTCGCGGGCCATGCCCACTTCCATCTGCCGCATTTGCTTTTCCAAGGACATTTCGTCGTCCTGAAGTTGTCGGCGGTCCTCGTTCAACGACTTTTTCTCTTGAGTCAGTTGCGAGCTTTCACGCTCCAACTCGTCGGACCACTCTTCGAGTTCGCCGCGCGTCTTCGGCTTCGTGTTGACGATCTCTTCCAGTTGCGCCATCCGGACTTGGGCGGCGCCGAACGCCTCGTTGGCCGTATTCACTTCGGCTTGCAGGAT
>JAYUGD010000345.1:0-1960 GCA_043767785.1 Zavarzinella sp.
AAGTACGCCAAGAAGCGCCCCCACCACCGCCACCCGCCGCCATTGACGCAAACCTTTGCCGAGACAGTTCATATAGGATAACGAACGGTATTGCGGCTAGCCACCCAAGTCTCCCATGCCCCCCATTTCAGTGCGTAATCCCTGGCCCTTCAGGCCGAAAAGCCGGCCGCCCTTTGGAGGGCCGGCATTACTGCTTGCCAGGATTAGCGCCAGTTCCCCCGCGGAGCACGACGAAAGCACGGTCGCTTGCAAAGGCACAACCCCTCATGAATCCATATGATTTATAGTTGTTCGATGCGCTCACCGTCCGCTTTTCACCCTGATTGGCCACCGCACATGTCCCGCACGGGAAAATCGACCCGGGAAACCCCCGCCTGTTACGCCATGGTCCACGCCGGGCTGGAGCCGGTCGCCGCCGACGAGATCACCCGCGAGCTCGGCGGCGACGTCAAGAAGGCCGAGAAGGGGCTGGTCGTCTTCAAGGTGGACGAGATCACCCCCGAACTGCTGGAACTGCGCACCGTGGAGGACGTGTTCCTCTTGGCGTGGGGGACGGACTCCCTGACGTATCGGGCCGAGGACTTGAAGCAGATCAAGACGTGGACCGAGAAGCAGGCCGACTGGACGCACCTGTTCGGCCTGCACCACGCCATCCGGTCCAAGCCGAAGGGGAAGCCGACGTACCGGCTCGTCACGCAAATGGGCGGGCAGCACGGCTACCGCCGGGCCGACGCGAGCAAGGCCTTCAAGCAGGGGGTCGCCCAGTTCATCCCGCCGTCGTGGGAGCCGGCCGAGGACAATACGTTCCTCGAAGTGTGGCTGACCATCCGCGGCCGCATGGCCACCTGCGGCGTGCGCCTGACGGACAAGTCGATGCGGCACAAGCCGTACAAGGTCGAACACATGCCGGCGTCGCTGCGGCCGACGATGGCGGCGGCGATGGTCCGCCTCGCCGGGGCCGGGCCGGGGCAGGTCATGCTCGACCCGATGTGCGGCACCGGGACGATCATCGCGGAGCAGATCATTGTCGCCAAGCAGCGGAAGGCCGGCCGCACCGAGACGTGGGGCGGCGACCTGGAAATGAACATGCTGCGGGCGTGCGCCAGCAACCTGCGCCACGTCGGCCCGGCGGTCGTGGCCCACTGGGACGCCCGCCGGCTGCCCATCGCGACGGCCTCCGTGGACCGCATTGTCTCCAACCCGCCGTTCGGCAAGCAATTGGCCACGCCGGAGGAAATTGGGCCGCTGTACAAGGCCGCCCTGCGGGAGTACCACCGCGTGCTGAAGCCGGGCGGCAAGGCCGTCTTCTTGGTGATGGAACAGGACGCCCTGCGGGACGCCATCAAAGGGTATCAGTGGATCCCCCAACGGCAACTCGGCGTCGAGGTGCTGGGGCAGGACGCCGTCATCAGCGTCTGGCAAAAGGCGGGCGAGTAGGATAAGGTAATCGGAGTCACCGTCATTCTCATTCTCCGCGGGGTTCTTTCCCGATGCCGCGTTACCAGTGCCCCGAGTGCGAAGCGATCCTGAAGCGCGACCTCGCCGTCCCGGCGGGCAAGAAGCTCAAGTGCCCGAAGTGCGCGTTCATCTTCGCGCCCAAGGCCTTGCCCGAAGCCGCCAAGAAGGCGGAGCCACCCAAGTTGGAGCCGAAGAAGGAAGAAGCCGTCGGCTTGGCCGCCGCGCCGCCGGCCCCGGTGTTTCAGCCGGCCGTCGGGTCCGCGGAGAAGGTGGTGGAGGACGAGGACGGCATCATCGGGCTGGCCGACTTGAACACCGCTTACGACCAAAACGCCGGGGCGATCAAGCTGGCGTTCCAGCCCACGGTCGGCGGCAAGGACAAAGTGGTGGAGGACGAGGACGGCGCCATCGGGCTGGCCCCGGAAACCGACTCCCCGAACATCAAGAACACGGCGCAGAAGAAGAAGCAAGAGAAGGACGACGAAGACGAGGGTGCGGGGAA
>JAYUGD010000346.1:0-5673 GCA_043767785.1 Zavarzinella sp.
GAGGGACTTGAGCGTCTCGTCGGCGGCCTTCTTCGCGGTGAGCGCGGTGTCGGCGGCCTTCTTCGCGTCCTCGGCCGCCTTCTTGGCTTCGTCCGCGGACTTGGCCGCGTCGGTCAGTTGCTTCATCGCCGTCTCGACCTTGGCCTCGTAGTCCTTGGCGGCCTTCGCGGCGTTGTCGGTGGCTTCCTTGGCCGCTTTCTCCGCGTCGGCCTTTTTGGTCGCCAACTCTTTCAACCCTTCGGCCGGCTTGGCGGGGTCCAGCCCGGCGTCCTTGAAGGACTTGCCGACAGCCGTCAGGGCGGTCGTCGCTTCCTCGGCGGCCTTGGCCGCGTCGGTCGCCTTCGTGTCGCTCACGGTCAACGCTTCTTGCGCGGTCTTCAACTCGGCCTTGGCCGCGAGTTCGGCCTTGGCCGCGTCGGCCGCTTTCGTCTGGAGGGCCGTGGCTTCCTTTTCGAGCGTGGCGGCCTTGGCAACAGCCTTGTCCCGGTCGCCGACGATCGCCGGCACGGAGGCCAAGCCTTGGTCCGATACTTCGAGTTTCGCGTCCGTGAGGACTTTGGCGACGGTGTCTTGGTAATCGGAAAAGCTCTTCTTGGTCGTCTCGGCGTCCGCCCGGGCGGCCGCCAGTTCCACCGGATCGGCGCCGGTCGTCGTGGTTTTCGCCGGGTTGTCGTTCCCCCCCAACAGGCCGGCCGAGAACGCCCCGAACACGCCGCCGGCCCCGAGCAACAGGCCGACGGCCGTGCCGATCAGCGCTTTCCCGAACCCGCCGCCACCGGACGACTCCCGCACGGGGGTGATGGGCGCGACGGGCGCGGCCTCGTCGTCGTCCCGCCGCTGGGCGACTTTGCGCTGCTTGCGGTTCTTTTCCATTGCTTCGCGGAGGGTGGCCGAGTCCTCATTGAGATCCCCGGCCCGCATGATCGAACTTTCACCGGGGCCGGTCGCGGCCGGCATGTCCAAGTCGATGGCGTCCGAGTCGCCCTCCGGGGAGCCGTCCATGTCGAACTCGGACCCGTGCAGGCTGGGCCGGGAACTCAAGTCCACGGAGGACGACTCGAAGACCTTCTGCTTGCGGACCGCCTCCTCCATGGCCGCCTCCGAGATTTCGAGGCTCCCCGAGTCGGAGATGCTCGTCTGCGGGGCCTCCTCCGCGTACAGGTCCACGGCGTCGCCGTCGTCGAACCGCGTCGGGTCAAGGAGTTCCGCGCCGTACTTGGACTCGGACCCGCCGTCCCCGGCCATCGGCGGCGGCGTGCCCAGGTCGGCGCTGTCGGGCAGGTCGAAACTCGCTTGTGTCGGCTGGCTCGGCCGGCCGTAGCCGCCGGCGGCCGGCACGGTGGGCCGGGACGAGCGGAACGGCGTCAGGCCGCTGTCTTCTTCCGGCGGGCGGCCGGAGCGGTCTTCCTTGTCCAACGGGATTTCTAAGTTCGACTCGCTCAACAGCACGTCCAAGATGCTGGACCGGGCGGTGTCGGCGCCGCCGGCCGGCATGTCGCCGAGCATGGCGCTGGAACCGCCGGTGCCGTGGGCGGCCGTCATCGGGATCGCCTCGTCGTCGTCCGCGTAAGCCGGCGTCTTGCCCTTCGCCGGCTGTTGCGGGGCCTTGTGGATGCCGCCGGCGTCGGACGGCGGGGCCGGCAGGCCGAAGTGGACTTCGGACCCGCCCGACGGCGACGCGGACGCCGGCCCGCGGCCGGCCATCAGCCCGCGCAGGTCGTCTTCCCCGCCGAACTCGTCGTCCACGGCCTCGGCCGCCGCCGCGTGCATCGGCAGGTCGGCCTCGGGGATTTCCATCGTGTCCGACGGCGAGCCGTCCCCGCCCAGCGGGATCGCGGACGAGTTGCCCGTCGGCCGGCGCTGGGCGTCGGCGGTCATCAGGTGCGTGAGCAGATCTTGGTCGGACGGGGAGTCCATCCGCACCGGCATCCCCTCGGGGATGTCGTCCGGGATCTCGTCGGCCTCGGCGGCGGCCCGCTGCCGGCGGATCACTTCCGTCCACGACGTGAGGGACTGGCCACTCGGCGGGTCCGGCAGTTCGTCCAGCGGGATCACGCCGGACGCCCCCTCGTGGATCGAGGCCATGTCCCCGAAATCGACGAACGCCTCACCCCCCTCTTCGTTGAGGGCGAACGGCTCGGCGGCGTCGGCCATCGGCGGGTCGGTGTCGGGCTTCTTTTTCTTCGGGTCGTTCGAGGCCATGGTGGCGCTCTCCGCTATTCGACGGGGGATCAATCCGAGGTGCGACGATTCAATCTAACCATTTTCCACGAAACGGGTTGCCCGACAAGACACGAAGCCCGGAACCCGCCGGTTTCTCTTGCCCAGTCGGCCCACCTTTTCATCTGCGCAGCATAGCATACGAACCTTGTGAGATGTGGAACCAAGGGAGAAATTTTCAGGTTGGGAAGGAAATGCGGGCGGCACGATCCTGTTCGACCTGTTCGGAAGGTGAATTTTTGCAGACACCGTCTGGCCAATCCCGTCGCCCAAGGCATCGGCCGATCACCAGCCCTATCTCCCGAGCGGCCCGAACAAGGCGGTCAGTCCGGCGAAATTGTTGCCCCGGCCCGGCCGGGCCGGTATGCTCTGCTCCACACCTTATCTCTCCAAGAAGTCGCTCATGCGCCAAGCTTTCCGCGTCGCCCCGGCCCTGATTGCCGTTGTCCTGGCCGGCTGTTCGAAGACGGGCACGGACACGCCCGCGCCCGGCCCGGTGGCCGGCCCCGCGATACCGGCCAAATCGGACGCCGTCGTCCCGCCGCCGAAGCCGACGGGGGAAGAGCCGATCCCCGACTTCCCGCCCCTGCCGGCCGAGCCGCCGGAACCGCTGGTGACGTACGACGACATCGCGCCGGCGGTGACGGCGCAAGTGTTGAAGGCCATCGGCGGCCGGCCGTGCCACTTTGAGCCGCAGTACGACGGACGAATCGGGTCATCTGCCGACGGCGCCCGCGCCCGTCAAGCCCTGCCAGGCTTCCACGTGTCCAAGCTCACCGAAAAAGGCGTCGCCGCGATGCCCGTGGTGCCGGCGCCGTTCGGCCTGGAAATCGAACGGACAGCCCTGACGCCGGCCGCGTGCGCCCTGTTGGCCAAGCAGCCGAACCTCGTCCGCTTCACGGTGGGGGAGGCGTGCCTGTGCGACACGGCGTGTCTAAAGGAATTAGCGAAGGGGCCGGCCTTGCGGGAATTGTCCCTGGAGCATTCCGCCCGCGGCCCGGCGCCCGATTTCGCGGCCTTGGCCGAGTTCCGGCAATTGCGGGCGCTGCGGCTCGCCAATTACAAGACGTTGCCCAACCCGGCGCTCAAGGCGATTGGCTCGTTGACGGGCCTGCGCGACTTGGACATTTTCACCTGCGGCGACGGCAGCGCTGCCGGGTACGCCCACTTCGCCAACCTCACGGAGTTGCGGGCGTTCCGGCTGGAATCGACACGGCTGCCGGCCGAGGCACTGCCGGCGGTCTCCTCGATGCGCAAATTGGAACTGCTGAACCTCGGCGCCACGTACGGCCTTGAAGACCACGGCCTCCGCCACCTCGCCCCCCTCGGCCGGTTGCGGGTGTTGCACTACCAGGGCGAGACCGCCGCCCCGTCGCCGAAAGTGTTGGAGGCGTCGGCCGCGGCCCTCGCCCGGCTGACGAACTTGGAGGAACTCCACCTGCGCTTGTCGTTCTCGGCCCCGGCCGCCGATCTCGTCCTCGCGCAGGTGGCCGCCTGCCGCAAGCTGAAGCGACTTCAATTGGAGTGGCTGATGAAGGCGACGCCGACCGGACTGGCCAAGCTGGCGGCTCTCACGCAGTTGGAAGCCCTGACGCTGACGGACGTGCCGGCGGGCGCCCCGGACGGCTGGGCGGCGATTGCGACGTTGCCGAAGTTGCGCGCGTTGGACGTGCGGTCGTCCCCCGGGTTCAACGACGCGGCCTTGCTGGCCCTGTCCGCGGCGCCGGCCCTGACGACGCTGAGCATCCACGACGGCGACAAGCCGGCCCTGACGGCGGCCGGCTTCGAGAAGATCGACCGGCTCAAGACGCTGACCGACCTGACGATGTGGGTGCCGGCCATCAAGGGCAACGTCATGGGGCCGATCTCCCGGCTGCCGGCGATTCAAGGTCTGCACTTCGGCTCCGCCCTCGACATGACGGACGCGGACGCGATGGAGTTGGTCAAGGCCAAGACGCTGCGGCGAGTCACCTTCTCGGACACCATCAAGCAGTTGAAGCCCGAGACGATCACGGCACTCCGCAAGGCGCTGCCGGCCTGCCAGTTCCCCGAGTATTGACCGGCGGTCACTTGTCCGCGATGACCTTGCATTGCGGCAGGGCCGCCCGCACTTTGGCGACGAGGGCCGGGGTGACTTGTTGGCAGTCGATCACCTCCAGCTTCTTCATCTGCTTCAGCGTGTCGAGGCACGCGACCGTGGCGCTCGGGCTGACCGTCACCTGCCGGAGGTCCGGCAGGTCTTTGACGGCGGACAAGCCGGCGTCCCCCAAGGCCCAGTGGGATTCCAGCGTCCGCAGCTTGGTCAGTTTCGCCAGCGGGGCGGCCTCGGCGGCCGTGAGATTGTCGCCTTGGATGCTCAGCCACTCCAAGTCCGCCATGCCGGCGAGGGCGGTCAGACATTTCCCCGTGTGCGGGGCGGCGAACAGCCCGAGCGACTTCAACTTCGTCAGCCCCGCGAGTTGGGCGACGCCCCGGTCGGTCAACTTGGACGACTCCAAATTGAGGTGTTCGAGATTTTTGCAGACGGCGATGGCGGGCGCGTGGGCGTCGGTCACGTTCGCCAAGCTGAAGTTCAAGAGCCGCACGGCCGGGAACTTCGGCAGGGCTTCGACAACTGCCGGCCGGAAGGCCTCGAAGTCCGCCACCAGCCCGACGACGTTCGGGAAGCGGGCCAACTCCTTCAGCGTCCGGCCCGTGTCTTCCCGACTGTCGAAGCCGTAGACGAACGGCTCTTCGGGGGCGGGCAACTTGTCCATCCCTTGGATGCGCCCGGAGTAGGACTGCGAGATTCGGAGGACGCGCCCGCCGGGCGGCGGGACGTGTTCCGGCCGCCGCGGGTACGAGGAATTCGTCCGCTCGTGCCACGAGAACATCGCCCCGGCCTTGAGCCACGCGAGAGCCGTCTCGGGGGCCAGCTTCGTTGCGGCGGTGAAGGGCTCCATTTCCTTGAGGCGGCGCGCCCGCTCCTCGGCGTCGGCCTTGGCCTTGAACTCCCTCTCCCACTTGTTGGCGTCGAACGCCGCCGTGTCCGGGGTGGCGGCGGGTGTGGCTTGAGGCGGCGAGGCCTTCTTCACGTCACACCCGGCGGCAGCGAGGATGGCCGCGACGAGGGCGACACTTGGGCGAACGCAAGTCATTGGTGTCCGATTTCGGGGGCCGTGGTGCGGCATATCTTACGCGGGCGCGACGGTCACTTCTTCAATTGGCTGATGATCGTCGCGGCGGTGATTTTCGTGTCGGCGGCCGGCAGGAACGCCTTGCTGAGGATGATCGACCGCGTGGCGTCCCCCTCGAAGGGGAGGTAAAGTTGTTCCTTGGCCTCGACGGCCTGCTTCGGAACGATGCAGAGGTATTGGTCGTTCGGCTCCATCAGGATGTTGCCGCTGCCGAGGTGAATCTTGTACGTGCGGATTCCCCCCATCACGACCAAAAACTTGTCGGTGAAGGAACAGC
>JAYUGD010000347.1:0-5672 GCA_043767785.1 Zavarzinella sp.
GGAAATGAGTTAAGGCACTCAATCAACCGCCGTTCCCACGCGGCCCAGTCCAGCGGGTCGGCGAAGACTTCCAGTCGGCTATCGCGGCGGTAGCTGGTCGCCCACAGGTGCGTCTCGTTGCCGACGCGGTTCACGATCACCCAATCCTCTTTCAAGTGAAACACGCCCTTGAGCCGGGTGATGGCCGGCGTCTCCGCGAACAACTTCATCAGGCGGTCTTCGTCGAACACGTCGCTCGGGGAGAAGATCCAACCGCACGCGCCGTCACCGCTCTCCTTGCGCACCGGATGGCCGGGCGTGGGGAATTGCAAGCCGGCGCTGGGGCGATGGTCGTGGGCCGCGTGGGCTTCGGGGAAGAGGGCTTGCCGCGTCGGGTCGGCGCCGGCGTCGAGCCACGCCGGGTCGAGTTTCCCGCCTTCGACCGTGGCGACGTGCAGTTTCGGCGGGAAGAGGGTTCGGCCCCATTCCAAAAACTTCGCCCGCGTCTCGGCGTCCGTCGTGTCGGCCTTGTTCAGGACCAGCACGTCCGCGAGTTCCATCTGGTCGCGGAACACGGGGGACTCGGCCAGCGGCGGGCAGGTGTAGTCGCTGGGAGACACCAAACACACGGTCGCCCGCAGGTCCACGAACTTGGCGAAGCGCGGCTGCCGCAGGTCTTCGATGATGCGGGCCGGGTGGCCGACGCCAGTGGTTTCGATCAGGATGCGGGCCGGGCGGACGTGTTCCAGGACTTGGGCCAACGTGAAGTTGAACTCCTCGGCTGACGTGCAGCAGATGCACCCGCCTTCCACCTCGCGGATGTCGAGCGCCCCGTCCGCAGCGTCCCCGAGGATGGCCCCGTCGATGCCGACCTCGCCGTACTCGTTGACGATCACGGCCCACCGCGCCCCGGCCGGCCGGGCCTTGAGCAGCGCGAGGACGGCGGTCGTCTTGCCGACGCCGAGGAAGCCGGTGATTAGGTTGGTGGGAGTTGGCATCTCTTCTCAAAATACCGAGCGCAGCGAGGGAGGCGAGCCGGGAACGTCAGTGACCGGAGGGCGGAGCGACGAGTCCGCGAAGTCGCGCCACCCGCGGGAGAGTTGCCTGACACGCGGCGTCCAACCCGGCCGCCGCCGACGAATGGCGCCACGCCGAAGTGGGGGCCGCGGCGTCGAAGACTCCGCCGCTCCGCCCTCCAGTCGCTAACGCTTCTGGCTCGCCTTCCTCGCTTTCGCTTCGGTCATTAAACATCCCCGCGTTCCCGCTATTCTCCCCCCCAACCCCGTGTCCTACAATCCCCCGACCGACCTTCGCCGTCTCCGGAGTCTCTCCGTGTCCAATCTCTCCCTCTCCCGCCGGACATTTCTCGCGGCGGCCGCCGGCGCCTTGGCCGCCCCGGCGTTGGCCGCGGACAAGCCGAAGAAGTTGGTGATGATCGCCGGGACGCCGAGCCACGGGCCGGGGGCGCACGAGTTCAACGCCGGCACGCAACTGCTGGCGAAGTGCCTGAAGGGCTTCCCCGGCTTGGAACTGAGCGTCAACCTCAGCGGCTGGCCCAAGGACGAGACGGTGTTCGACGGGGCCGACGGCATCTTCATTTACGCCGACGGCAGCGCCGGACACCCGGCGGTCCAGAAGGACCGGCTGGCGATGATCGACCAGTGGATGAAGAAGGGCGTCGGCCTCATGTGCGCCCACTACGGCGTCGAGGTTCTCAAGGACAAGGGCGGCCCGGAGTTTCAGCGCTGGATCGGCGGGTACTACGAGAACGCCTTCTCCGTGAACCCGATGTGGAAGCCGGAGTTCACGGCGTTCCCCAAGCACCCGGTGGCCAACGGCGTCGAGCCGTTCGCCGTGGACGACGAGTGGTACTTCAACATGCGCTTCCGGCCGGAGATGAAGGGGGTCACGCCCATCCTGACGGCCAAGCCGGCGGACAAGATTCGGGAAGGCCCGTACGTGTACCCGCGCGGGCCGTACCCGCACATTCAAGAGGCGAAGGGCCGGGAGGAACACATGATGTGGGTCGTCGAGCGCGAAGACGGCGGCCGCGGGGCCGGGTTCACCGGCGGGCACAACCATGTGAACTGGAAGAACGACGGGTTCCGCAAAGTCGTGCTGAATGCGCTGGTTTGGCTGGTTAAACTGGATGTGCCGGCCAAGGGCGTGGAATCCGCGGTGACCGACGAAGACATTCGGGCGAATCTGGACCCGAAGGGGTCGAAAAAGAATTGAATTGTTGACAGATGATTGGAAGAGACTTTGGGGATTTGACCGCCGCCCGATGGTTGAGTATCCCTGCCCCGGACCTGTTTGGCCCCCGTCCCAAACCGTCCGCTTCCCATCTTCGTGAGTTCACATGGCGGGGCGGATCACCGTGTGCCCACCAGCGCGACCGACATTTCGGCCGTCACTCCCGACCTGCCCCCCCGCGGGCCGGCCGCGTTCTCCCCCGTTTACTTCGCCGAACTCCTCCTGTTCGCGGCCGCGTACTTCGCGGCCGGCCACGTCGGCATTCGCCTCCACTATGTCCACGGCACCGCCTGCCCGGTCTGGATACCGACCGGGCTGACGCTGGCGTACATCTGGTTCCGCGGGCGACGGCGCTTGCCCGCCGTCGCCCTCGGGGCGTTCGTCTTGGAGATGACGCTGGGGATGCCGTGGTGGGCCGCCGCCGTCGCCGCCGCCGGGAACACGCTGGAGGCGGGGACGGGCGTGTGGCTGCTGCGCCGGGCCGGCTTCCGCCCGCACTTGGAGCGCGTGCGGGACGTCGTCGCCCTCGTCGCCCTGCCCGTGTTCGTCGGCGCCGTCGTCAGCGCCGTCTTCGGGACGGCCGCGCTGGCGACCGCCGGACTGCTGACGCGAGCGACGGCATTCCCGAGCCTGACAATCTGGTGGATGGGCGACGCCCTGAGCGTCATCGTCGTCGCCCCGCTGCTGCTGACGTGGCGCGCCGGCGGCGTCCCCCAACCGCGGGGCCGGTCATTGGCCGAAGGGGCCGTCATCTTCGCGGGCTTGGCGGCGTCGGGCCTGTTCGCGTTCACGACCCACTTGGTCGATCCCCAGGACTTCCTGCTGCCGGCGCTTGGGTTCCCGTTCCTCACGGCGGCCGCCCTGCGGTTCGGCCCGCGTGGGACGGCGGCCGGCGTGTTCGCCGTCGCCGTCATCGCCGTCGTCGGCACTGCCCGCGGGTATGGGCCGTTCCTCGCCGGGTCGGACGTGGCCAACGTCACCGGGCTGAACGTCTTCCTCGGCATGACCGGCGTGACGGCCATGATCGTGTGCGCGCTGACGCGCGAGCGCCGCCGCGCGGAGCAGGTCCTGCGGACGGAACACGCCCTGTTCACCCAAGCCGAGGCGCTGGCCAAAATCGGCAGTTGGCAGGCCGACGCCGCGGGTGAAATCACGTGGGGGTCGGACGAATTGCACCGCCTGTGCGGCCACCCGCCCGGGGAGCCGTTCGGGTCGTACGTCGCGTTCATCGCGCGGTACGTCCACCCGGACGACCGGCCGCGGATGCTGGCCGACGCGGGCGCGGCCCTCGCGGCCGGGGCGGTGTTCGAACACCGATTCCGGCTGGTGAGCCGCGCCGGCGAGGTCCGGCACGTCGAGAGCCGCGGCCAACTGGCCGCCAACCCCGACGGGACGACCAACTGCATCGGCACGACGCAAGACATCACGGACCGCGTCTTGGCCGACCACGCCCTGAAGGCCAGCGAGGCCCGATACCGCCTGCTGGCCGACCGCGCCACGGACGTGATCGCCCGGCACGCCCTCGACGGGACGTGCCTGTACGTGTCGCCGTCCGTCCGCATGCTGACCGGGTGGCCGGCCGAGGAAATCGTCGGCAAGAAGCCCGCCGAGTTCGTCCACCCGGACGACATGCCCTCCGTCTCGGCGGCGTACAAGGAAGCGGCCGAACACCCGGTCACGCTGACCTTCCGCGTCCGGCACCGCAACGGCGAGTACGCGTGGGTCGAGTCGTGCGGGAGCGTCGTCATCCCGCCGGACGGCCCGCCCGAGGTCATCAGCCAGTCGCGCGACGTGTCCGAGCGGAAGCGGCTGGAGGAGATGGTCCAGCAGTCGCAGAAGATGGAGGCCATCGGCCGGCTGGCCGGCGGCATCGCCCACGACTTCAACAACCTGCTGACCGTCATCAACGGCTTCAGCGAAGTGCTGGCCGAGTCGCTGCCCGAAAGCGATCCGAACCGCGCGCTGGCCGACGAGATCCGCCAGGCGGGCCTCAAGGCCGCCGAGTTGACCAAGCAACTGCTGGCGTTCAGCCGTCGGCAGAACGTGACCCGCCAAGTGCTGGACTTGAACGAAGCGGTGGCGAGTTCGAGCGCCCTGCTCGGCCGGCTGATCGGGGAAGACGTGCGCCTGCGCGTGACGCCGGCCCCCGGCCGGGCCGACATCCTCGCGGACCCCGGCCAGATCGACCAAGTCGTCATCAACCTCGTCATGAACGCCCGCGACGCCATGCCCGGCGGCGGGGAGGTCACGGTGACGGTCTCGCATCACACGGCGCGCGGCGAGGGGGAAGCCGGCGAAATGCCCCCCGGCGAGTACGTGGTACTGGCCGTCGCCGACACCGGCGGCGGCATCGACGACGCGACCAAGGCCCTGATCTTCGAGCCGTTCTTCACCACGAAGGAGCAGGGCAAGGGGACCGGCCTCGGCTTGGCCACGGTGTACGGCGTCATCCAACAAGCGAAGGGCCGCATCACCGTCGAGAGCGAAGTCGGCCGCGGGACCACGTTCCGCCTCTTCTGGCCGGCCGAAACTCCCGCAGCAACGACGGCGGCCGCGCCTGACGACGGCGCCTTCGCCCTCGGGGACGGCGAGGTGATTTTGGTGGTCGAAGACGAGGCCGCCGTCCGCGCCCTGACCGTCCGCCTGTTGCGCGACCGCGGCTACCGCGTGCTGGAGGCCGCCGACGGCTTGGAGGCCCTGCGCCTGTGCGAGAAGCGCGGCTCCCCGGTGGCCCTCGTCGTCACGGACGTGGTGATGCCGCACATGAGCGGCCGCGAACTCGCCGAGAAACTGCGGCGCCTGTGGCCGCGCGTCCCCATCCTGTTCCTGTCCGGGTACACCAACGACGTTATCCTGCGCCAGAGCATCCGCCAAGAAAGCGCCGTGCTGCTGACGAAACCCTTCTCCGCCGAAAGCCTGCTCAACAAGGTCCGCGAACTGCTGGACGCCAAGCCCGTGCGGGCGTGAATGGGCCGGTTCGGCCGCCTCGGATTGTGAAGGAATTGTGAAGCTCTGCCAAATTGTCTGCCATTGCGCGCGACCCATTTGCCGAATTCCGGCGAGATGGCCGACTCCCGGCTAGCGGGGGGCTGGCGTGCGGACTAATCGTTTGTAATGGCGTATCAACCAATCAGCGATTTCCTGGTAGGGATACGTTCGGCCATCGGGTGATATTCCGATGTTGTGGCGAACGGCCAACAAACGAAAGCCCGGCGAGCGGAGGACACACGTCCCCCGCTCGCCCGGTCTTCGACAAGGCAACCGATCACCACTCCGAGCCGGCCCCGTGACAGTTGATCGGGCAATTCCGCGATGATTTGCTTGGACATGAGCCGCCGCGGCAGTTAGAGCATTTTCAGTTTCCGTCTTGCGCTCCCTCGGGCGGCGGCGTATCATCGAGCGATCCCCGTTGGAGTGCTCGCCGATGCAGGCTTATCCCG
>JAYUGD010000348.1:0-5671 GCA_043767785.1 Zavarzinella sp.
GTTTCCGAAACACCTTTCCCGCGAAATGCGCCGGCTCCCGGAACTTCCCTTTCGCCTTCTTACGAATCAGCCGTTCGGCTTTCGCTTCCCAGGTCGGCGACAGAGGAAGCCGCGACTCGGACTTCGCCGGGCCATCTTCCGGATCTTCGATTTCACTTTTTTGCATGTCTGCGGATCCAAGTAATTCTCGAACCGCAACCTAACCGCAACGGATTTGCGTGCGACGCGCATCTCTGCCGACGCGGGGCTTTTCTAGTGGATGCGATCGGTTCTGTCACCGGCCGACTGTATCGAACCGGGGCGCTGCTCGCGCGGGCCGGGGAAGGGGCCGTGTACCGGGTCTCCGGCGACGCGTCGGTCCTGCTGAAGGTTTTCGACGTGCCCCCGGCGGCCCGCGCCGTGCAGAAGCTCGACCTCCTCACCGCGTACGCGCCCAGGCCCGAGTTCGTGGCGCTGCCGGTGGAAACCGTCGCCGACGTCGCCACCCGCGCCGTCGTCGGGTTCGTGCAGCCGTTTTTCCGCCGGACGGTGCCGGTCACCCGCGCCTTCGATTCGACCAGCCGCATGCGGTGCGGCTTGCCGGACCACCTCGGGCACCAGGTGACGCTGTGCCGGTTCCTCGCCGAGGCCGTGGCGCGGCTGCACGCCGCGGACCTGGTGATGGGCGACGTCTCGGACACGAACTTCCTCGTCAGCCGGAACTGGCTCGGGCGGGTCACGGCCGTTGCCGTGATCGATTGCAACTCCCTGCAAGTCAGCCGCCGCACGAACCGCGGCCACGAGGTCTTCGCGTCCGGCGTGGCGACGGAAGCCTACGCGGCCCCCGAGGTCCAACCGACCGACTGGGCGGTCAGTCCGCGAACGGTCTTCTCCGACGACTTCGGCCTCGCCGTCCTGTGCTGGCTGCTGCTGTTCAACGGGTCGCACCCGTTCGCCGTGGCCACGCCGCGGACCGTCGACGTGCCGCCGCTGGGGGAGCGGATCGAACGTCGCTTGTTTCCGTACGCCCCGGCCTCACCGCTCCCGGCGGGCTGGACGCAACTGACGCTCGACCCGTCGCTCGGGGTTCTGCCGAGCGATTTGCGCGAACTGTTTTTCCGGACGTTCTCCGCGGACGACCCGCGGGACCGCCCGACGGCGGACGAGTGGGTCCGCGCGTTTCGCACCTGGGAGTCGACGCCCGCGCCCGTCCTTCGCGATCTCGGTGCCTGGAAACGCCTGCTTTCCCACCCGCTCGCCAACGCCCCCGGGCCGGTCCGCCGGTGGGGCGGACGCGGGCTGTTGCTGACGGGCCTCGTCGTCTTGGCGATTTTCTTTCCCCGCATTCAAGACGTGTCGGTGCCCGCACCCGACGCCGAGGAGGCGCGGCCCGCGTTGTTCCAAAAGGCTTCGACGACTCCGAAGCCCGCCCGCCCGCGCTACGTGGATCGGGACGTCTTTCCCGATGACTTTTTGACCCCCCGACCCCGCACGAAGGACGAAAACCCATGACCACCAAGCCGCAAATGAAACCGTTTTCGACGCGTTTGCCCGACGACGTTCGCGCCGCACTGCAAGCCAAGGCGACGGCTTTGGGTCTGACGGAAAGCGATCTCGGTCGCATGATTTTGATCGAAACGCTTTCCGGGGTCGAACGTCCGGTCGCCGCCCTCGTGAACGAACTCCGCTCCCTCGCCGCGCTGATCATCGCCGCGAACTCGGACACCATCGACCTCGATCACGCCCGCGAACTGGTGGCGCAGTACGCCGCGTCGGAAACGGCGGTGACGCCGTGACCAAGGTCGTCTTTCAAGGTCAGGCTTACTGGCTCGATGCGAAGTTCTGGGACGAACTCCAAGCGTCGGGGCTGGACCCGGTTCTCGTGGAACGCCGCACCGGCGTCGTGACGGTCCGAACCCTCGCACGGGACGAATTTCAGACCCGGTTTCCCGATCGTGTCGCGGGGTGGTCCGTCTCGGCCCACAAATCCATTTCGGTCTTCGCGGCAAGCGCTTCGGCCCAAAACCGGGCGAAGGCGATCCGAGACTTTCAAGGCGCGATCGTCGCGGGTTTGAAGGTGGTCGTCCCGCAATTCACCGCGCGAACGGGGGCGCAAGGAAAAGTCCGCTTGCCCGCCGACGTGAGTTTCGTGGTCGCCGTCCACGTCGAGGCGAACAACGGCGCGCCGCAACTCCACGCGCACGTTGCCGTCGACCCGCGCTGCCGAGTTTCGGGGACGGACAAAGAGTACGCGACCGACACGCGGGAACTCTACCGCCGGCGCAAACTCTTCAACGCGGCCGTGAGCCAGGAACTCGCGTCTGGGCTAACCCGAACGTTTCGGGCGCGGGTTACGAAAACCGCCCACGGCGTTTGGTTGCCCGAAGTCCCGCGTTCGCTGTGCGGGTTGGGCTCGGGTCGCTCGAAACAGATCGACGACTTCATCGCCCGGAACGGCTTCAAGAACACCCCCCGCGCCCGCAAACTGGCCGCGCTGGCGACGCGCACCGCCAACCGCGACCCCCGCCAAGGCCGGGACGATTTTCGGGAGGCGATCCGCCAGTCCGGTTTTCGGAGCGAGTCGATCTGTCGTCCAATTCCACTGAACCCGAAGACGCACGACACCCCGAAGGCGGTGGACGCACTCGCCGTCGGGGTGGGCCGCGAGGCCCGTCGCTTGCTGCGATCCATGCTGAGCTTTTCCCGCGACGATCTCCTCCTCCGCGCCCTCGGAAAGGCCGGCGTCTCGGTGCCGGTCGAGCGGTTGCAAGCGGCGACGAACGCCGTGCTGCGGGCACCGCACCGGTTCGGCCTCGTCGAAGTCGACGGCCGGGGCAAGACACAATACGCGTCCGCGAAGCCCCTCGCCCAGTGGCAGGCCGTCCGCGACCGGGTCGAATACCTCTACGTCGAAAACGAGAGCGCCAAACGTCCCAACGGAGTGGTGAAGCGGACAGTCGCGGTCGTCTCTGCACCAAAGGTTCTTCCCGTCTCGCCGACTTCGGTTCCCAAGCTATCGGCCTCGAAATCGGCACAACCAGCATCACGCGATCCTTCTCAAGTCACTCCCGCTCCCAAACAATCGATTCCTGCGAGTTCACCTTCCCTGGCCGTTTCGGTAACCGCTGCAACTGGACAATCGCAAACCGCAGCTTCTCAGAAGGCGACGACCTCGCCGCATCCCTCGGCAGCCAGAGTGCCACCACCTCAGCAACTCCCAGTGCAACCTTCGATTGGCCCCGCACAACCTTCCGGTGCCAAGGCCACGAATGGGCAAGCTCGCCAACAAGCCTCGCCCAACTCGGGACCGAGTCCCGGCGCTGAAGAAAAGCCCGAATGGCAGCGGACGATGAGTCACGTGTTTCGCTCGTATCGCATCGTCGGCGCGGTCGGTCAGTTGGGAATTCAAATTGCCGCCCGGGCGATCGAACTCTACTCGGGTCGGTGCCGCGCGATTTGCGACGTGCGCGGTCCGGGGGGCAAAAAAACTCCCGGCAGCGTGGCCGCGTTGGTCCGCGATCTCTCGAAGTTGCCGTACCTCGAATCGCACCGAACCGCGATGAAGGCGATCTTCAAGTCGAACAGCAACCTCGTGCAGAAACTCGAACACGGTGAACGCGTCTACGCCCGCGCCCGCCGACCAAAATTCCGCATCCCGCGCCACGCGCTGATCATCGTCCGCGATGTGGAAGCAGCCAACCCCCGCGATGTGAAGTTCCTTTTGGCGAAAGCGGTCCAGGCCAACGCGCGGGTGCTGCTCGTCGAAGGCGAATGGTCTCAGTCGGTCTTGCGGGGATACGCCAAAGCGATGCGGCCCGGCGCGTGCCACCGCGTCCGCGGGTCCGAACAGAAACCCTAACGGGAGATGGCCGTGCCTTGGTTCGTCTGGTTTTGTTTTTTGACCGCGCCGCCCGTCGTCGGCGTCGCCGTCACGCTCTCGTGCCCCGACGCGACCCGGACGAGCGGTTTGAGCACGGTGATCGGGATCGGATTCTTTTGGCTCGTCGCCGCCGTCCTGGCCCAGAAGCACCTCCGCGAATTCCACCCCCACGGGTGGGTGCGGTGGTGGGTGTTGCTTTGCCTGGTGCTGCCGCTCGGCGGGTTGTTCGCCAATTCGCTCCGGGGCGATCCCGCCCTCGTCGGCGTGTTCGACCGCCACAACAAGGCCGTTGCGCTACGGGATCCGGGCGGCTTGGCCCCGGCCGCACCGACTCGGCACGCACTCTCGTGGTCTGAAGTCGGCGAATTGGTTGCATGCGTGCGCCCGCGCATCTGGCGCTACTCGATCCAATTACTGACGTGCCTGCCGCCCGTGTGGTGGCTGGCCGCGTTCGGGGTCGCCGTGTGGAGGGGGACGTGATGGAAGTCGCGTTGCTCGTCGTCGTCGTCGTGGTGCTCGTGTGCCTCGGCGGCAGTCGAAAGTTTTGGTATCCGTTCCGGGGCGCGCCGGACGTGCTCTCCGCCGCCGGGGCGAACGCGATCACCGATGCGCGGATCGATCTCCTGAAATCGGTCGGTCAGAACGGAAACGCGCTGACCGTCCCGCTCGGGAATGTGCGCGTCCCGCTCGAAATCCTGGGCAAGCCCACCATCCTGTTCGGACTCCCCGGCTGCGGCAAGACCACCCTGCTGAACATCGCGCTCCCCTATTTGTTCCAATTGTTCGACCTCCGCGTCGGCCGCACCCGCTTCGTCTTCCTCGACGTGAAGAACGAACTGCCGCGTCGTCTCCATTCGCTCGTCCCCAACCGGATCCCGATCCATTATTTGAACCCGCTCGACGCGCGGGGGTCGGTTCTCGATTGCCCGGTGATGTTCCCCGGCCGCAGCGATCTCGATCAACTCGCCCATACGCTCTGCCCGCCGACGCCGGGAGATCAAAGCCCATTTTTTCGCAACGGTGCCCGGCAAGCCATCGGCTTGGTCGCGTCCGTCCTCCAGAAATTCCGGCACCGGGCGAAAAGCCCGTGGGGGCTGTTCGAACTCTGCTCCATCCTCAGTGACAAACGATCCCTGCGCCGCGTGATGGCGTGCGACTACGAAGCCAAAAGCTTTTACAAAGCGACGCTGGGCGCGGACGTCAAATCCAGTCACGACGTCTTCAGCACGATCCGTTCGGTGATTCAACCGCTGATCCCGGCCGCGCTCACCGAACGGCACAACCCGCCCCGCTTCAACATCAAATCGTTTCTCCGCGACGACGGCATTGCGGTTCTGGGTATTCCGCCGACCGGCTCGGAAGCGGTCCTCCCCGTTTACAACGTGTTCATTCGCCGCCTGATCGAAGAAGCCCAAACCCTCGCGCATCCCGATGATCGACTTTTTCTAATTTTCGATGAAATTGCCCTCCTGAACCGGGGCGTCATCGAATCCATCGTTAAGGCGACGTGCGTCGGACGCTCACACGGCATCTACGTGATCGCGGCGACGCAAAGTCTGGAGTTGCTCGAAGCGCAGTTCGGGACCGACCAAGCCCACGCCTACCTCGCCAGTTGTGCGACGACCGTCGGCTTCCGGTGCGGCTCGCGCAAGACGGCTGACTATGTCGTCGGCCGCATGGGCAGCCAAGACGGGATTGTCGTTCTCAGTTCGCGCACGAGTAGCGCGAACGGCAGTTCCACCACCGTCTCGGAACAACTGCAAACCCGGCCGACGGTGATGGCCGACGAGCTGCTCCACGCCCCGCTCGCCG
>JAYUGD010000349.1:0-1955 GCA_043767785.1 Zavarzinella sp.
CGTGAACGCCGTGTCGCGGTCCGAGGACACGGCGTTCCTGAACGCCGTCCTCCTAATCGGGCTGGCGTACACCGTGTGGGACACGTGGGTCAACCAAAGCGGCCGGGTGTTGTTCGCGACGGCCCCGCTCCTAGTCTCGGCGCTGGAGACCGGCTTCATCGCCCTGCTCTGCTACTTCGAGGACGAACTCGACAGCCCGTTCCGGTACTTTTACCTGCTCTCCCTCTTGTGCTGCGCCATCCGGCAAACGGTGCAAGTCACGCTGATGACGTTCGTGATGCACGCCCTGAGTTACGGCCTGTTGTACTTGGCGCTGCACCGGCGGGACCAGTCGGCGTTGGCCGTCCTGACCATGCTCATCGTCCTGGCGATCCTGACGTGGGCGTCCAGCGCGTTGAGTCGACTGTTGAAGGGGATCGGCGAACACCTCAGCAACTTGAACGCGGCGTTGCGCGAGAACCAAGCCCAACTCGAAAGTCGCATCGCCGAGCGGACTCGCGAGTTGCAGGAGACGCAGGCCCAGTTGATGCACAAGGACAAGATGGCCGGCTTCGGCCTGCTGGCGGCCGGCATCGCCCACGAGGTCGGCAACCCGCTCACGTCCATCTCCGGCATCGTGCAGATGCTGGAGCGCAAGAACCCGGACGAGTACACGCGCGAGAAGCTCTCCCACGTCGGCGGGCAGCTCAACCGCATCCAAGGCATCCTGCGCGAGCTAACGCAGTTCAGCCGGCCCCCGGCCCAGGAGAAGTCGCGCTACACGATCAAGGACATCGTGGAAGAGGCCCTGAACATCGTGAAGTATTACAAGGGGACGAAGAGCCGGACGCTGACGGCCGACATCCCCCCGGACCTGCCCGTCCTGCACGGCGTGCGGGACCAACTGGTGCAGGTGATCTTCAACCTGGTGCTGAACGCCATCGACGCGACCGACCGCGGCGGCAAAATTGAGATCGCCGCCCGCGCCGAGGACGGCCGCGTTCTGCTCACCGTGCGGGACGACGGGGCCGGCATCGACCCGACCAAGTGGGCGTCCGTCTTCCGGCCGTACTTCACGACCAAGAAGCAGGGCACCGGCCTCGGCCTGTTCGTGACCAACAAGATCGTCGGCGAGCACGGCGGGACCGTGACGTTCGAGTCCGAGCCGAAACGCGGGACGACGTTTTCGGTGTCGCTGCCGGTGCCGTCGGATGACAAGGTGACCGGGTGACAAGGTGACAAGGTGACCAAAACCGGCCGACGGCTGATTGGCGTCGTGCGGAAAGAGGAGGTTTTGTGATCCCCACTACTGCCACCGTCGGCTGGCGGGCCGTATATCCCTTGTAACGGTTTTGGTCACCTTGTCACCTTGTCACCCGGTCACCTTGTCATCCTAAGCCGGAATCCTCTCCCATGCTGTTGGCCGACCTCCCGTACATTCAGAACCTTAACCCGCTCGGCAACCGCTTCCTGTCCACCGTCGTCGCCGCCCTGCCCGTCCTCGTCCTCTTTTACCTGCTGGTGCAGCGGCGCTGGCTGGCGTCCAAGGCCGGGGCGGCCGGGGCGGTGACGGCCATTCTCATCGCGTGGCTCGTCTACGACATGTCCCTCAAGATGTCGCTGTGGGCGTTCGTCTACGGGGCGTGCTTCGGCCTGCTGCCCATCGGGTGGACCGTCTTCAACGCCATGCTGGTGTACAACGTCACCGTGGAGACCGGGCAATTCCGCAACATCCGCCGGTCGATCTCCAGCCTGTCGGGGGACGGCCGCATCCAAGCGGTCCTGATTGGCTTCGCGTTCGGGGCGTTTCTGGAAGGGTCGGCCGGGTCCGGGGCGCCGGTGGCCGTGTGCGGGGCGATGCTCGTCGGCCTCGGGTTCCCGCAGATCCTGGCGGCCGTGATTTGCCTGATCGCCAACACGTCCCCGGTGTGCTACGGCGGGCTGGGCACGCCGATCCTCGTGCTGAGCGAAGTGAC
>JAYUGD010000350.1:0-1952 GCA_043767785.1 Zavarzinella sp.
CTTCAGGGCTTGGTCGTTGGCGGGTTCCGATTCCAGGCCCTTCCGGGCCTGGCTACAAGCGGACGCTCCGTTGGAGCTGAAAACCAAGATCGGTCGCCCCTCACGCTTGCAAGTTCTGCAACATCTCGCGCAGCGGCACCAGTCGTTGCCCGCGGGCGTCGTCGCACCCCAGGGCCTTGAGGAACCGGCGCCGCAGCTCGGCTTGCAGGTCTTCGACGGCCGTGGGGCTGAGGTTGGCGATGGGGATGGCGCCGCCGGCGCGGCGGTCGTGGCCGCCGGCCTTGCCGAGTTTGCCGACCACTTTCCGCAGCAGGTCGCCGGCTTGGACGCCGTGCAGGAACGTCCGCAGGGACAGCACCAGCTTGTCCCCGCACACGCCGCCGCACAAGGCCCAATCCACTTTGTCGAACCGGACCATGAAGTCCACGATCTCGGCGGCCTGCTCCGGCTGGGGCAGGTTGCTCACCCAACTGATGATGAGCCGGTCGTAGATGAACGAGCTTTGCAGGGCTTGCAGCAGCACCTCGAAGTGGGCGTGCGGCAGGCGGGCGTTGCGCATGCGGGACACGATGTCCATGTCCGCGAGCGGGAAGAGGAAGTGCAGGGCGCCGTCGTCCACGACCGTCGCCTCGCGCGGGTAGCCGGAGACTTCCGTCTCGATGCCGTAGAGCAGGGCGGTGGCGATGCGCGGCGGGATCGGCGCGCCCTGTTCGACGAGGTACTTGGTGACGAGCGTGCAGGTGGCCCCGAGGCTGGGCCGCACGTCCACGAACGGGATGTTCTTCAAGTCGCCGGGCGTGGTGTGGTGGTCGATCACCCCGTACAGCGGCACGTCGCAGATTTGGGAGTGCCGGCCGGTGTTGGGCTGGCTGTCCACCATCACGACGACTTCGCCGGGCAGGAAGTCGAGGTCTTCCACCGGGGTCAAGTCGAGGTCGAGCAACTCGACCATCGCCCGGTTCTCGGCCCGGTTAATCATGCCGTCCCGGCTCAGGCGGCCGGGGATGCCGAGCGCATGTTCCGCCAAGTGGGCCAGCCCGAGCATGCTGCCGAGGCTGTCGGGGTCGGGCTGAACGTGGGAGACAAAGGTGACGCGGGGGACGTCCTTGAGACCCGCCAGAAAGCGGTCCGACCGCCGCTGGCCCGACGGTTTCCCGTTGACGGCCGGCGGCGGGTCGGCGCAACGTCGCGCCATGGTGTTCTGATTCCTTGATTCACATGGGGGCCGGCGTAACTCCCGCCGGCAGTGTTCTTCTGTCCAGTATGCCAACCCCGTGAACAGACTACCGTTTTACCCCCTCGGACCCCCCTCGCCAACAAAAGATGGGAATATCCGCCGCGAGATCACCGCAAGAGGTGATGGGAAAATAGGTTGTGACTGCTCACTTCCCTTTGGCGAGCCGCACGACCGTCTTCCACTGAGCGTCCGTCACGGCCATGACGGACAGCCGCGGCAGCCGGACCAAGTCCCACGTTTCCAGTGTCTTCTCGGCTTTGACGGCCGCGAGCGTCACGGGTGTTTCCCAGCGGCCAACGAACTTCATCTCGACCGCAACGGCCTTCTCATCGTCGGCCGGGGCGGTCGGCTCGCCGACCACTTCCATCTCGCCGACGACGGCTTTCTCCTTGCCCGTGTGGTAGAACAGCACGCGGTCTCCCGGCGTCATGGCCCGCAAATTCTTCCGCGCCAGCGGGTTGCCGACGCCGTCCCACGTGGTGGTGCCGTCCCGCTCCAAGTCGGCGAGGGAGTAACAGTCGGGTTCGACTTTGCAGAGCCAACGGGCCATGTGATGCTCCTTCATTCAAAGAAAAAAACCATTTCACGCAAAGCTCGCAAAGAGGCAAAGCTCGCAAAGAAGAAGAAAGCAATTATTTCGTCACCTGTCAGACCGCTTGCCAATACTCCGTTGGCCCTTTGCGAGCTTTGCCTCTTTGCGAGCTTTGCGTGAAAT
>JAYUGD010000351.1:0-1946 GCA_043767785.1 Zavarzinella sp.
TCAGTTGAAGGGCGGGCACGTGTGGTTCGACGGACCTCCGTTCCCGCCCCCAATCGCCGACCTGCCGGCGGCCTGGGACCAAGTCCTTCGGTTCTTGGACAGTGGGATCGTACCCGCGGCCAACGGGTCGGGCGTCCGGGTTAAGATGTCCTCCCCGGCGGAAGTTTTCCTGGCCGGGCTCCCGTTCGAGGTCCGGACCCGCCTGCAAACGTTCGACGCCCGCACCGGGAGAACGCTCCTGCTCACTTTCGAGCAGGCCGGACTTTGGCACAACTTCGTCGTCGCCGCGTTCCGCTCCCGGACACCGATCGATGGGGACGCCTTGCGACAATGGCTCGTCACCCAAGGCTGGCCGGAGTCCGCAGCGAGCGAACTCACCCTCCGCTTGTACGACCAAACCATGCTCCTCTCGCGGTACGCCCAAGAAATGTCTGCCGTATGACACCGATCGGAGTGGCCGCGGCTCAAATCCTCGCCCGGCCGGCGCCGGTGATCGTCTTCGACACCTGTTCCTTGATCGATCTCTTCCGGAGCAATCGGACTCGTTCACGACCCGTACTCGATGAACTGCAGGCTGCCGCCGAACTGTTCCAACTCGTCGCCACCAATCCCTCGTCCGTCCACCTCGTCGTGCCCGAGTTGGTGCCCGGCGAGTTCTCCGACTCGGCCGCAAACGTTATGGGCACGTTCGCCGAGTGGTTCCGCTCCCACGACGACGATCAAGACTGGCTGTCCGGCGCGGCCTCGCAGTTCGGCGTCGCGCGACCACTCCCGGTCTCGATTGTGCCGTCGGGGATCGCGACCGCTTGCCGTCAACTCGCCGACGACCTCCTCGCCGCCGCGACCGTCCTCGCCCGCGATCAGGCGTGTCTGGACAGGGCCGTCGTTCGAGTCGTCCAGAAACGACAACCGTCCCGCGATGGCCGAATCAAAGACGCAATGAACCTCGAACAGAGTTTGGACTTGAGTCGCCGACTCGGGCACGCCGCCTACCCCTATGATCGCGTCTTCATCAGTTCCAACACGAGCGATTTTGCCGCTGCGGCGACGAGTACCAATCCGCACCCCGACATCGCCGACGAACTCGCCGCGGCCGGCCTTGGCTACTTCACCTCGATCCGAGCGGCTGTCGGGCGTCTCCGGGCAGCCGGCCAACTCCCGTAATGGCTCCGGGATTCGGTACAATCCAAGGCCAGCGTGCGCTTACTCGCCACAATCCATTCGCAAGCTCTTCAAGGGGATTCGCACGGGCACAGTCCCCCTGCCGCCTTTCCCACCTGACCGACCCGATATTCTAGAGAGGATTGCCGCGACTCGGGCGGGGAATTATCATGGTCGAACGTGCGACGAGTGGCGGAGGATCGTCGTCTCGCTCGTCCGCCCCCGTTTTCGAGGAGACGCTCGTGTTCGCCCGCCCCTACCTCATTGTTTGCACGCTGGCCTTGAGTGCCGGTTCGGTGACCGCCCAGCAGTCCGCCGAGTTGAAGCGCGGCGTGAAAGAACTCGGCGACTTGAAAGTCAAGTTCGCCGACGACAAGAAGGCCGTTCAGAAACAGACCGCCGAGAAGTTCGACGCGCTCATCACGGCCGTCGCGTCCAAGGCCAAGTTGAGTGGCGCGGAGCGGGTCAGCCTGGTCAAGAAGTGGACCGACGAGAAGGAGCGGTTCCTGAAGTACGACGAACTCTCGGCGGACGCCGACCTGGCCCCGACGGGGTTGCAGTACGGCCTCAAGGTTTACGACAAGTACAAGCCGGTGTCCAAGAAGTACGACGCCCTGATGAAGGCCGCCCTGAACGGGAAGGAGGCCGTGTTCGCCGGCGAGTTGCGCGACGAGAAGCAGACGTTCGACGAGACGCACTTCAGCGGGCGGCGCGAGTTCGTCAAGGACGTCGTCTGGAACGGGTCGCGGTACGACGGCAACGACGCGGTCGTCTTCCGACTGCGC
>JAYUGD010000352.1:0-5648 GCA_043767785.1 Zavarzinella sp.
TGGGTGTTGTCCACGGCGAGGGACAGGCCGGTGCCGAAGCCGGCCGGGCTGGCGGCGGCGGCCGCCGTGCCCGCGTTCGGGTGGTTCGTGCCGGTCGGGCTGTTGGGGGTGATCCCGAAGATGCCGGTCTGGGTGTCCGGCCCGAGGTTGTCGCGGAAGTTTTGCGACAGCCGCAGGGCGGCCTCCTGGATGCGCGACCCGTACGTGAAGGTCGTGGCGGCGTTGTCCGAGATGCGGACGATCCACTGCCCCTCAAAATCGGCCGGTTGCATGCCGGTGAACGTGCCGCCGGGGCCGGAGAGGGTGCCGGTGTCCGGCCGGAACTCGCCGATGAACGGGGACGACGCGGTGCGGTCCTGAATTTCCCGGGCGGCGTTGTCCGTGAACACGGTGCCGGCGGCGAAGACGCGGCTGCCGCCGCCGATGTCGGACATGCCGAGGAGGTTGCCGCCGGAGATGCCGCCGGCGGGCGGGTTATTGGTGTCGTAAAACTTCAGCAGTCGGACGCGCCGCGTCCCGTCCGGCGAGATCAGGTCGATTTGCAACTGGTCCAAGCCGCCTTCCTGCTGAATGGCGAGGCGGACCGACAACTCTTCGAGCGTGCTAATCCCCGACCCGGCCGGCACGGTGATCGGGTAATCGACGAATTGGAACCCGGTGGGCGACGTCGCGTCCGCCCCGCCCGACGGGATCCCCACGCCTTGGCTGTTGATGGCCTCGAACGAGATCGGGGCGGTCGTCGTGTCGAACGTCGAGACGTCCGAGATCAGGCCGGGGCTGTTGGCCCCCGACGAGCCGGTCGCGTCCGCGTTCGAGAAGAGCGTGACCATCTGGCCGCCGGACGTCCCTTGGCCGTCGCGGCCGGGGGTGAAGACGATCTTCGGCTGCGTGTACGCGGTGCCCGAATTGGAGAAGTGGTTGTTGTTGTTGACGATGATGGACGGGGCGAAGTTGACCCCGCCGTCGTTCGACGCCGTCATGCGGATGATGTTGTTGATGAAGTTGGCGCTCGTGTTCTCGGGGGTGACGTCGTCCGAGTTCCACGCCACGAACACCTTGACTTGGTCCTCGGTGGGCTGGGTCGCGGCGATCTGGTCCGTCTGCGACTCCCCGGTGTCCGGGTCCGGGGGCGTCACCGCCTCGTTGAAGTCGACGGCCACGGTCGGGTTGTGCGCCGGGTCCGTCCCGAGCCACTGGTACAGGGTGTGCCCGAGCGTCCCGTTGGAGGTGCCGGCGTTGTTGGCGTTGTCGGCCGGGTTCTTGTCCCCGATGTCCAGTTCCAGCGGCGTGCCGGCGAAGTTGAACTTACGGAGGACGAGCCGCCCGCTGGAATTATTGAACGTGTGTTCGGTGTACGTCAGGTAGGTGTTGTGGAAACGGTCGAACGTGACCGACGGGTTGCTGACGTTGGTGTACGCGACGAGGCCGCCCGGCGTGGAGGCCTCCGGGTCGGCCGCGTTGCCGTACCGCGCGGACGTGACCCACGTGCCCCCCCCGTTGTTGGAGTAGATCATCGTCATGGTGCTGCTCGCGCCGCTCTTCTCGACCATGGCGCCGAACAGGTTGTTCGGGTTGAGCGGGTCCTGGGCGATCGTCGGGGCGAAGTCCTGGAGGTTGCGGCTGACACTGTCGCTGATGTTCCGCGTCGTCGTGTAGTCGATGACGGGGGCCGGCAGGGTGGCCGGGACCTCGCGGGCCTCCAGCGACTCGACCTTCAAGCGGTTCGGGGCCACGCGGCGGCGCGGGGCGGCCGAGGCGAAGTACTTGCGACGCAGGCGGCCGAAGACGGACTCGACATTCATTGGAGAGCTCACTCTTGTTCGGTATCTCGCGGCGGCGGGCGCCGCGGAGGGGCATCGTCGCCCTGGGGAGGTAAATGTAATTCCGGTCGCCAATCGTCACCGACTGTCGTCTCGTCGCCAAGCCGGCCCGGTGCGGGCGGGGGAAAATACGGTGTCGAGTCCGTGGAGGGGAAGAGTCCCCGCGGGGTGCATCGACGGCGTGGCGGTTCGAGGTGTCAATCGGCGACAGGCCCGGCCCGCGCGGGCCGGTCGATAGTTTCGATTAGTGACATCCTATGTTGGTCCGTCAAGTGGGATCAATTCCACTCGCCCGCCAATTCGGCCAAAATATCCCGCGGGGGTCGGGCCGTGCGGGGGAGAGGAAACGCACCGGGCCGTCACACTCCCCGCCACCCCTGCCCGCCGGACACTCGGCGCCACCAACCGAAACTCAATCGGCACGGCCCGCGCGCCCGGACGGGGTGGCGTGGCCGGCAAAACCCTTAACACCGGATGAGAGGCGCGGCCCCGCGCAAAGTTTCGCATCCCGGCAATTCGGCGAAGAAAAATAGCCCGGCTTGGAAGCCTCCCCGCGGGCCGTCCGGACGGCGATCAAAAGTGCAACAACAATCAGCAAAATGAGACACGCCAACCGTATGATTTTGAACCAACTCCACGGCCGGTCGCCGGCCACCCGGCCGGACGAGCCGTTGACTAAAACTTGGAATAATTTCTCCCGGTAGCGGTAATTCGCCACCCACACGGGCAGCAGCGTGTGCTTGAACGTGGCCCCGACGTGCCGCGTGTCCCGCGACGCGATTCGCTGGTGGTCCCCGCCGATGTCCCGGTTGATGAGGTCGGTGATAAACTCGTGCATCACGGCCTTCGCCGCCGCGTACCCCGCCGTTAGGCTGACCGAATAGCGCTCGGCCCGGTGGCCCGAAAGAAACTCGTCTTTGTACGGCTCCAGGGAAGCCAGGGCCCACGGGTTCAGCTTTTGCACCAAGTGTCCGGGAAGTGTCGTGGCGGCGCGCACCAGCACGTCGTCGAAGAAATGTTGGACCTCGCCGGAGACGTTACTCCAGCGCGTATGGGTGACGCGGCGCGTCTGCCGGTTGCCGTTGGAATCCGTGTACGACTCGGTCGTGGTGTAGTCGTCGCCGCGCTCGCCGTCGTAGCGGGTGTACGTCATCGCGTCGTAGGTCCAGTACGGGCAGTAGACGCTGGCGAACTGCCCGAGGGCGGCGAGTTGCTTCAACTCCGTGGGGGCGAACCACAAGCCCGTCACCCATTTCACGAACGCGCCGCGCGCGTCCCGCTCCGCGACGGCGAACGGCAGCACCGACTCCGGGGCGACGAGGTTCTTCACCGCCTCCGGCTGATTCTCCAAGTGCGTGCGGCAATAGGGGCACTGGGCCGTCGCCACCTTGTCTTCGAGCAGGATCACCGCCCCGCACCCGGTGCAGGTCACTTGGGACGAATGCCCGCCGATGGCCGCGTCGGCGGCCTCTTCCTTCTTGGCGAGGAAGTCGTCGAGGTCGTGTTCCTTGACCCGCTCGGCCCGCGTCTGCTCGTCGGCCGGGGCGATCACTTCCGTGAAGCCGCAGTACGGGCACTTGAGGCCGCGGGCCGCCGGGTCGAAGTCCAATTTCGCCCCGCACTGCTTGCACGGGAACTTGCGCCCGGGGGGCGGGGCCTTCGAGACGGTCGGGGTCTCCGGTTGCGGTTCGGGCAGGGGCGGGGGGACGGACATGGGTGCGGTCCAAAAAGTGGCGGATTTTTTACCGAAGCGCCAGCGAGGGAGGCGAGCCGGGAGCGTTAGCGACCGGAGGGCCGAGCGGCGGAGTCTTCGACGCCGCGGCACCCACTGTGCACGGCCAGTTCGGGCGGCGACCCAGTTGGACGCCGCGTGTCAGGCGACTCACCTGTGGGTGCCGCGACTTCGAAGACTCGTCGCTCCGCCCTCCGGTCGCTAACGTTCCCGGCTCGCCTCCCTCGCTGGCGCTTCGGGACGAGAATGCTTCACCCCGGCAGCGGCGGCGGCACGCTCGCGAACAACCCCGCGAGTTCGGGGACGCCCTCGGCGGCGACCCAGTTGGCCATGCCGGCTTTCCACACCAGCGTGGCGCGCGTCATCTCGCCGGCGCGGAGCTTCGCCGCAATTGTCGCCGTGTCGAACGGGCCGACTTGTTGGCCGTTGATGCCGGCGAAGAACGCCGTGGCTTGCGGCAGCGGCGGCGGGCCGCCGGCCGCGGGCGCGCCGGGCCGCAGGGCGTCCATCATGGCGCCGCCCATCGCCACGCCGGCGCCGAGGCCGGCGCCGAGGCTCGCCGAGCCGCCGGGGTTTTTGGCGGCTTCCTCGATGGCGTTGGCCGTCTGGAATTTCGTGTACTGGTCGAGGTTGCCCAGCACGGAGATTTGCGACCGCTTGTCGAGGGCCTGTTCGACTTCGGGCGGCAGGGAGATGTTCTCCACGAAGAACTGCGTGACCGTCAGCCCCATGCCTTGCAGTTCCGGGGCGATGCGCTCGCGGGCCAGCGTCCCGACCTTCTCGTAGTTCCCGGCCAAGTCGAGCATCGCGATCTTGGCCTGCCCCAACACGTCCACGAACCGCGAGACGATGGCGTTCCGCAGTTGGTTGGCGATCTCGTAGGTCTCGAAGCTCGGGTCGGTGGCGACGAGTTGCTTGAGGAAGGTGCCGGGGTCCGACACGCGGAAGGCGTAGGTGCCGAAGGCCCGCACGCGGATCGGCCCGAACTCCGGGTCGCGGACCATGAACGGGTTCTGCGTGCCCCACTTCTTGTCCGTCCACTGCTTGGTCGAGACGAAGTAGACCTCGCACTTGAACGGCGACTCGAACCCGTACTTCCACCCGAGGATAGTGGACAGGATGGGCATGTTCCGCGTGTCGAGCGTGTACATGCCGGGCGTCTTCACGTCCGCGAGCTGGCCTTCCTTAACGAAGACGGCCGCCTGGCCTTCGCGGACAATGAGCTTGGCCCCGTTCTTGATCTCGTTGTTGTAGCGCGGGAAGCGGTAGCACAGGATGTCGCTGTCCGACGGCTCCGTCCACTCGATGATGTCGATGAATTCGCCGCGCAGCTTGTCGAGCAGTCCCATGCCGGTCTCCGCGAGAAGGGTTGAAAGAAGACTCACCACGAAGGCACGAAGGTCACACAAAGACTCACAAAGAAGAGCTATGAAGAACTTTGTCTTCCGTCTTCTCTGTGGGTCTTTGTGTGACCTTCGTGCCTTTGTGGTGCGTCTGTTTTATTCGTCCGGCAACAAAATCCCCGGCGGCGGGTAGTTCGGCTGCATCTGCTGGAAGTCGGCGGGGCGCGGCCCGAGTTTGACTTTGATGGTCATGGCCGTCGCCCCCCGCATGATGTCCAAGGCGACGACGGTGCCGGGCCGCATGGCGCCGATGACCTTGACCAACTCGCCGGTGTCGGCGCCCTTCAAGCTGGTCGCGTCCACTTTCAGGATCACGTCGTTGGGGCGCACGCCCGCCTTGAGGGCCGGGGAGTCCGGCTGCACGTCGGTGACGACGAGGCCGTCCCCGCCTTCCGAGAAGCGGATGCCGAGGTAGCCCGGCCCCTTGCCGAGCGGCTCCTTGTCCTTCAATGCCGGCGCGCCAATGGCCAAGGCGGCCATGAGGGTCAGTGTTGTGGTCATTGGGTTGTCTCCTTCAAAACCACCTCACCCCCCGGCCCCCTCTCCGAAGCGGAGAGGGGGAGCAAGCGGGCGGTCAGTGATCGCCCGACGCGCGAGCAAGGGTTTGGGTCAAACTCCCTTGCTCGCGCATCGGGCTATCTCTCCACGCGGTCTGGTCCCCCCTCTCCGCTTCGGAGTGGGGGTTAGGGGGTG
>JAYUGD010000353.1:0-5639 GCA_043767785.1 Zavarzinella sp.
AAGACACGTCGGGCTGACGCCTCGACGCTCGCCTGCGATTTGATGCCCGCGCACTCGATAACGAAAAAACCCCGGCCACTTGGCCGGGGTCTCAGGTCTCTTCTTCAAACCCCGCCGGCTTACTCGCCGCCGGGGATCAGGTCGAGCTTCACTCGGTTCTGGCTGGACCCCGAGTCGAAGACCGGGGCGGCGCTGACGTGGGCGGTGCCGTCGGCCTTGATGGTCGTCGTGGCCCGGATGTCCACGCCGACGGTCTTGTTGGTCATGAACCGCGTGGACCACGACAGGTCGCCGTGCCGCTTGTCCCCAGCCGCGACGGCGTCCGAGGTCACGCTCTTGGACAGCGACCCGGTCCCGCCGGCCATGCCGGACGTGTTGGACAGGCCGACCGACCCGTTGCCGTTCATCAGTGAGCGAATCTTATTCTGGAGCTGCACGTTCGACGCCGACTTCACCGAGTACCGCGCCATGTCCTGCGGGGCGGGGAGGACGGCCAACTCTTGCCGGCGGCCGGCGTCGAGGGTGACGACGACTTCGGTCGCCGACCCGACCTTCACGGTCATGTATTCCACGGTCTCGTCCGGCTTCCCTTGGTGTTTGGTCACCTTCACGGTGGCCTTGTCGCCGAGAGTGGCGCCCCACACCTTGTCCACCGTCACCACGTACTTGCCGGAATAGCCTTGGGCGGCCGTGTAGATTTCGCTGTGGGAGTCGTCCTTCTGGTCGAACAGGTCGGACATGAGCGACCCGCCGGCCACCGTCATCGGCTGGAGCGGCGAACACTGGCTGCCGATCGGCTCGGTCACGCGGAGGTCGAGGTCGGCCTTGCCGGCCCACATCAGTTCGATCACCAAGTCCCGCCGCCGGTCGGCTTCGATGATGGCCGAGAGCTTGTCGGCGTCGGCCTTCTTGTTGGTCGCGCCGAGTTTCTTCACCATGTCCGAAAGGTGGGCGCGGGCCTTGGCGTGCAGTTCGCCCCGGTCGCTCGGCCAGTCGCGGCTGAGGAGGCCGGTCGCGGCGAAGGCCGACAGGTCGTAGGTCGCGTCCATCTTCGGGTTGTTGGCACAGGCCAACGCGTGGACGTAGGCGTCTGGCACGTTCGGCTCCAGCTTGGCCGCCACCTTGCACAGCTTGGCGGCCGCGTCCGGCTGGCCGAGGCGGTTCAGGGCTTGGGCTACGTCGAGGTACGCATGGGGGCTGCTGGCGTCCAAGTCAACCGCGGATACGTATGCCCGTTCGATGTCTTCCGCGGACCCTTGGCTCTCTTCCAAGGCAATCGCCAAGGCGTCTTGGTACCACCGCTCCGGCGTGATGCCGGTCCGGAGGCTGGCCTTCAAGAGTTCGGCCGCGTGCTTGAACTCGCGGCCCTTCACCAGGAAGTCCGCACAGGCGATGATCGCCCCCGGGTCGCGGACCCCGCGGTCGATGGCCTGCTTCCAAATCCGCTCGGCGTCCAAGGCCGTGCCCGGCTTGGGAAGCTTCGGCGCCGGGGCGCTGACCACCACATTCGCGGGCGGCGGGACCAGCGGCCCCTTCACGGCCGGCCGCGACGGGTCAAGCGGCTTCGGGAAGTCGCCGGCCAGTTTGCGGCCGTCCGGGTTGGCGGCGGGCAGGCCGGCCATGCCTTCCTTGGCCTTCAGCGGCAGGACGCCCGACGTGCGGTGCATGCGGGACCGGCCGTAGATGACGATGGACCGCGTGTTCATGCTCAGGGACAGCTTGTTCAACTCGGCCTGCGGGTGCGGCTCGGCGGCCACCAACTCGCCGGCCCCGGACACGAGCGGCTGATTCGGGTCGTTCGGGTTCAGGCCGAGCAGTTGCCCCTTGGCCTGCGAACTATTGCTGATGTCCGGGTCCCAGTAGCCGGGGTCAACCACGGTTTGGATCAGGATGATTAACTCCGTCGCCGGCGGGGTGGACGACGAGCCGTTCTGGCCGCCGCCGCCGAAGGAGAAGCCCCCCCCGACTTGGCCGAACTGATTGTTGGCCCCGCCGAACCCGGTCAGCCCTTGGCCCCCGCCGTTGCCGTTGAAGGCCTGCCCGGCGATCTGGGCGTTCTGGCCGCCGGCCGCCCCGGCGTTCTGGTTGTTGTTGCCGCCGCCGTTGCCTTGGCCGCCGCCGCCATTGAATTGCTGGCCCCCAGCGAACCCGCCGAAGGTCTGGGCGCCGCCCAGCGAAAACACCTGCCCGAGAACCTGAAGGTTCTGGGCCAAGGACAGCGTGTTCACGGCGTTCGGGATCGGCACGATCAAGTCTTCCACCGGCAGCACCTTGAAGACTTTGGTCGTCTTCGCATAGTCTACCGGGACGATTTCCAAGTAGTCCGGGGTGATCCAGAAGGCCCACCCGGCCTGCCGCAGCACCGTGTCCAGCACCGTTTTGAAGGTGATTTCCCGCAGCGTCTCGTTCTCGTTCACTGTCTTGAGGGCGGCGAGGTTGACGTCCGTTTCCTTCAGCATCGTCTTGGCGTCGGCCGCGTTGGGGAACGTGTTGTAATTCACGTACAGCTTGATGTCCGTCTTCATCTTGGTGCTGATGAGGTCTTGCAGGATCGACAGCACCAGCCCGAGCTTGTATTGCGGCTCCGTCAACGACGTGAGGTCCAGCGTCTGGTTCATCGCGCTCTGGAGGATCGAGAAGCGCTGCTTCTGCCGCGGGGTGAAGTCGCGGTCGAAGTCGGTCGACGAGAACTCTCGGCGGCGCGTCGTCAGTTCCCGCCACACCTTGGCCGGCGGGAAGTGGACGGCCGGCTCGTCGGGGTAGGGCATGTGCGACTTTTCGACTTCCATCATGGTCAGCAGGAACCGGTCTTCCCGCAGCCGGACCAACTCGCGGAAGTCGCGGTAGTTCGAGCCGGCCTGCCCGATGCGTTCCACGGCAAGCGTCTCGATGGGCACCGGCCGGCCTTCGTTGACGTGCTCGTTCTCCATCACCAGCGCTTCGCGGTACGCATCCTCGTACCGGGCCTGGTTCATGAGCGTGGTGAAGTTGCGGATCCGCTCGCGGATGCGCTCCTCGCGGGCCACGCCTTGGTCGGCGACCATCAGGCGTTGGCGGGCGCGGGCGATCTTCTCGTTCTCCTCGGCCTTGGCCCGGACGATGGCGTCGCCGCGCGACCCCACGTCCGTGAGCAACAGGTCGATGCGGTTCAGCAACTTCTGCCGGGAGGCCTCGCTCAGGTCGCCGACCACGCGGACGGTGTCGCGCTGGGCGATCAACAAGTCCTTGGCGCTCTTCGGGTCGCCGCTCTTGAGCAGGTCGCGGGCGCGGGAGAGGGTCTCGTCCACGGCCACGTTGGTTTGTTGTTCGCGGATTTTCTGCTTGGCCTCTTCTTGCCGCAGCAGTTGGTTGGGGTCGGCGGCCGGCGCCGGCTCTTCCTTCGGGGCGGGGAGGGCCAGGGGCACGCCCTTCGAGTCAACCTTCGGCTCTTGCACCAGTTGGTCCACGTTCACCCGGTCGCCTTGGGCGGTGCGGATGGTGGCCTTCTTGATGTCTTCAAGACTGATCTCGCCCTTTTCCAGTTTGCCGGAGAGTTTGAGGCCAGACTTGGTGCGGGGATCTTCCGGGTCGAGCTTGGCGGCGGCCTCGTAGAGGTTCTTCGCCACGTCGAATTTTTTCACACCCAACGCCCAGTCGGCCTGTTCGAGGAATTCCTCGCGGGCCAGCCGGGTCGTTTCAAACGCCATGGCCAGCGTGCGGTCGGCCCGCAGCATGGCCGGTGCATCGACTTGGCCGGAGTCGCGCCATTGCGAGACGATGGAGCCGAGGAAGTAGTTGTCCGCGGCCGGCGCGGGGACCGCGACGCTCACTTTGGCGGTGGCCGGGATGCCTTGCACCTTGCCGTCGAGCGCCAGTGTCAGTTCGGCGGGGACTTTGCCCTTCTCGAACCGGCCGACCACCAGCGTCGGCACGTCGGCCCGCAGCGGCGGCAACTTGCCCGGGTATACTTCGGCCGGCGCTTGGGCGAACTTGGCCGTCGCCCCGCACAGGACAGGCACGCCCATCGACTGGTGGAAGCGGGCGGCCACGCTCTTGACGATGGCCGGTTGGTCCGCGGTTTGGTCGTCGTTCACCCGCAGGACGGCGCCGCCGGTGCCGCTGACCATCGTGTGGATGTTGCGGGCGTTCGACGGCAGGCCGAGCGGGACGGCGTAGAAGGCGATGTTTTGGGTCCGTAGGTCGTCCGCGACGGCGAAGCGGGCCTTCTCGTCCAAGGGGTTCAGGGCGCTCTCGCCGTCCCCGAGGTACAGCATCACTTGCTGGCGGGTGGCCTTGCCGTCGAACCCCTTGGCGACGCGCTCAAGCGTCCCCTTGAGGTCAACGGCCCCCGAGCCGTACTCGGCGTCCAAGGCGACCAAGGCTGTCTTCGCTTGGGCCGGGGTTCTCATGGCGCCGTCGCCAAAGAGGTTCCGGGTGGCCCGCGGCGTATTGACGACCCAGACCGAGATGCGGTCGGACTCGTTGGCGGTCGCGATCACCTCGCGGGTGATCATGCGGGCCGTCTCCAGCGGGTTGCCCGCCTGGCTGGCCGTGGTATCAACCAAGATGGCGATGTCCCGCGGCCGCACCGCGACGGCGGGGAGGTCCGGCTTCACTTGGATCGCGAAAAACGTCTGCCCGTCCCGCGTCTCGTAGGTGACGGCCGGGCGGTTGGTGAACTTGCCGACGACCCCCTCCGAGAAGACTTTCCCGGCCTTGACGGCGGGGGGCGCGGCGGGCTTGCGGGAGGCGTCCCCCCACACGGCGGCGCTGGTGACGACGCCGGCGATCGCCAGCGTGGCTGAAAACCACTTGAGCCGTTTGAGAAAGGTCATGGACCTGGCTCTCCTGAACGGGCCTGTCCGCGATATTCCCATCGCCGGACGGTTCTGATAATGGGGTGCAATGAAGATTGTACACGACAAGTGTTCCTGTCCGCCAGAGGCGCCGACAGTTTCCCCCTGACACGATCTTCACCAATTCCAACAAGAACTCAAGCCATTCGTTGGCGGGAATGCGCGCCGGGCGCGGCCGGAAACGGATTCGGCTGTCTCATTCGGCACAGTCCGCCCAAATGGGCGGTTCGATTTGACTTGCGCAATCCGCACATTAAGGTTCTCTTGTGGCGGGATGCCCGACAGTACACACGTCGGCGCCACGCGACCGCCCGGCCAGGACGCGGCCTGAAATTTTCCCTCGGGACTACGAAAACAGAGGCCCCCATGGCCAACGACTCGACTCGACTCACCACCGCGGACCTCCGGCGGCGACTCCACGCGGCGCCGTCCGCCTCCCCGCTGACGTTCCCGGACGACCCGGCCCACCAAATGGCCCCGGCGGGCCGGTCCTCCGGCGGCAACCGCTACGGCGACCCGATGGACCTCACGCCGGTGGCGCTGGCCTACGAGGCCACGCAAGCCTTGGAACTCAACCATCCCACGCCCGTCCCCGCCCGGCGGTCGAGCCACTTGCTCCAACGGCCGACATTGCCGACCGCCGGCACCGTGTCGATGCCCACGCCGCGCTCGGACCCGATGATGCACCTGCCCAGCGCGGGGTACGACCACGGTGTCGTGGAGCAACTTCAAGCCGAGAACCAACAGCTCAATCAACTGCTCGACGAAATGCGGCAATTGCTGCAAGAAGCCAGCGAGCAGCAG
>JAYUGD010000354.1:0-1941 GCA_043767785.1 Zavarzinella sp.
CCCGCTCGCCAATGACATAGAACGAACACCGTGGCCCCCTGAAAGGTATTTTCATGCCCCATCGGTTGCTCCTAACCAGTCTCGTTACCCTCAGCCTGACTTCCCTCGCCCACGCGCAAGGCAAGGAAGCCATTCTCGCCGGCTACACCAAGTACGAGTTTCGCATCCCCATGCGGGACGGCGTCAAGCTGTTCACCAGCGTGTATGTGCCGAAGGACGACTCCAAGCCGGCGCCGATCTTGTTGAAGCGCACGCCGTACAGCGTCGCCCCGTACGGCGTTGATACTTACCCGGACACGCTGGGGCCGTCGGCGTTGTTCCCCAAGGAGGGGTACATTTTCGTCTACCAAGACGTGCGCGGGCGCTGGAACTCTGAGGGGGAGTTCGTCAACATGCGGCCGCACAACCCGAAGAAGACCGGCAAGGACATTGACGAGAGTTCGGACACCTTCGACACCATCGACTGGCTCGTCAAGAACGTGCCGAACAACAACGGCAAGGTGGGCACTTACGGCATCTCGTACCCCGGCTTCTACGTCTCGGCCGGGATGATCGACGCCCACCCGGCCCTCAAGGCGGCGTCGCCGCAGGCCCCGATCTCGGACTGGTTCGTCGGGGACGACTTCCACCACAACGGCGTCCTGTTCCTGCCGCACTGCTTCAATTTCATGGCCAACTTCGGCAAGCCGCGCCCCGGGCCAATCACCAAAGACCAGTTTCTGAAATTCGACCACAACTCGAAGGACGGGTACGACTTCTTTCTTAACATGGGGTCGGTCTACAACGCGGACGCGAAGTATTACCGCGGGGACGTGGCCTTCTGGACGGAGGTGATGAAGCACCCCAACTACGACGACTTCTGGAAGTCCCGCAACCTGCGGCAACACATGAAGGCCGTCAAGCCGGCCGTGATGACCGTCGGCGGGTGGTTCGACGCCGAGAACCTCTTCGGCGCGCTGGAGACGTACAAGAACACCGAGAAGATGAGTCCCGAGAACGGCGGCAACTTCCTCGTCATGGGGCCGTGGGACCACGGCGGCTGGTCGCACGACGACGCCGACCGCCTCGGGCCGGTGAAGTTCAACGCCAAGACCGGGCCGTACTACCGCGAGCAGATCGAACTGCCGTTCTTCGAGTATTACCTGAAGGGGAAGGGCGCCGGCAAGTTCCCCGAGGCGTGGGTGTTCGAGACCGGCACCAACGTCTGGCGCAAATTTGATGCGTGGCCGCCGAAGCAGGCCGCCGCGAGCAAGTTCTACTTCGGCGACCGGCAACAACTGCTGACGGCCGCCGAGAAGGACGCGGGCCATGACGAGTTCGTCAGCGACCCGGCGAAGCCGGTGCCGTACATCGACAAGACCAACATCGGCATGGACAAGGAGTACATGGTCGGCGACCAACGCTTCGCCGGCCGCCGGCCCGACGTGCTGGTGTACCAGACGGAGCCGTTCGAGACCGACACGACACTCGCCGGGCCTATTGAAGTAAACCTGACCGTCTCCACCACCGGCACGGACGCGGACTGGATCGTGAAAGTGATCGACGTGTACCCGGCCGAGTTCCCCGACTGGGACCCGAACCCCACGGGCGTCCGCATGGGCAACTACCAGCAGTTAATCCGCGGCGAGCCGTTCCGCGGCAAGTTCCGCAACTCGTTCGAGAAGCCGGAGCCGTTCGAGCCGGGCAAACAGGCGACGATCAAGTTCGTCATGCCGGACATTTTTCACACGCTGCGCCCCGGCCACCGACTCATGGTGCAAGTGCAAAGCACCTGGTTCCCGCTGGCCGACCGCAACCCGCAAAAGTTCGTGGACATCAACTTCGCCAAGGAGGCCGACTTCCAAAAGGCGACCCACCGCGTGTATCGCGGCGGCGAAGGAGCGTCGGGAATCAGCGTGCGCGTGATGGGGAAATGAAGAGAAGACATTATTAGCCACGGAT
>JAYUGD010000355.1:0-5634 GCA_043767785.1 Zavarzinella sp.
GGCGCTGGACAGCAGGAACGACCGCACTTCGTGCCGGCCGTAGTTGAAGATCGCGCTGCCCCAGTCGGGGTGGAAGCCCTGACGCGGGTCGGCGTGTTCAAAGAGGTGCGTCCCGTCGAAGTACATCAGCCCGAACTCGTCGGACGGGAAGTGCGACGGCACCCAGTCCAAGATGACGCCGATGCCCCGCTGGTGCAGGTAGTCGATCATGTACATCAAGTCTTGCGGGCCGCCGTACCGGCTGGTCGGGGCGAAGAAGCCGGTCGATTGATACCCCCACGAGCCGTAGAAGGGGTGTTCCGTGATCGGCATCAGCTCGACGTGCGTGAAGCCGGTCAGCCGCACATGGTCCGCGAGCTTGTGGGCCAGTTCACGATACGTGAGGAAGTTGCCGTCCGCGTCCCGCATCCACGACCCGAGGTGAACTTCGTAGATGGAGATCGGGTGCCGGATGCCGTTCATCCGGTAGCGGTTCGCCATCCACTCGGCGTCCGTCCACTGATAGCCGAGGTCGGCGACCACGGAGGCCGTCTTCGGCGGTTCCTCGCTGGCGAAGGCGAACGGGTCGGCCTTGTCCACCTCGTAGTTGTTGACCGTGGACGAAATGTGGTACTTGTACACCGCCCCCGGCAGGACGGCGGGCAGGAAGCCCATCCAGATGCCGGAGCTGCCCTGCGGGGCGAGCGGCGTGGCCGACTTGTCCCAGTCGTTGAAGTCGCCGAAGACCGTCACGCGGTGGGCCGCCGGCGCCCAGACCGCGAATTGCGTGCCCAGCACGCCGTCCCGGGAACAGTAGTGGGCGCCGAGTTTGTCGAAGAGGCGGTAGTGGGAGCCTTCGTTGAACAGGTAGGCGTCCTGTTCGCCGAGGCGGGCCTTTTGTTCCAAGTTCGCGGCGGAGGCGGCGTGTTTCATATGGGCATCACCAAAGCGGGCAAGCACTTCCGTTCGGTGTATTTATAGGACTCATGCCGCGGAATCACCCCGGCATGTCGCCGCTTCGTGTGGATTTGCCCAAAACCCGAGTCCGCGACAGTCCGCGTCACTTTTTGTCCAAGACCGGCTCGAACGTGACGAGGACGGGGGTCTTCAGCGGCGGGATGCGCGGCGAGTCAATTTCGTAGATGAGCTCGATCGCCTCCTTGGGACTTTTCACCGGGAGGTCCATCATCGAGTCGGGAAAATTGGAGAGGCTGATGACCTCCCCATTGTTGGCCATGTAGTACGGCGGGGCCGCCGGCCGTTCGGGGTCTTTGAAAAACTTGCTGCCGGCGAATACCCATTCGTGCGCCATGTTCTTGCCGGTCTTCTTGTCCTTGACCCACTCTTGGGCCGGGACCGTCTTCACCTTGCCCTTCTCGCGGTAGGTGAGTGACAGCTTGATTTTGGTTCCCGTCGCCGCCTCGAACTTCGGGACGAACTTCACCGGCGTCCCGGGCTGGGCGCCGGCCGCGATCAGGGCGAAGTGAATTTCGCGGGCGTCCGCGTCCACGTGCAAAATCGACTCGTGTTCCTTCGTGTTGAGTTTGCAGAGCAGCACCTCGAGCGGCCCTTCCCGCAGGCACACCTCGGTCATCAGGTGTACTTTGCGCACGTCCCCGGCCTTCTCGAAGAACAGGTTTTTCGCCTTGTTCAGCGGCTTGTACGTGTCGGGGACGGGCGGGGCCTCTTCGGGCGGGTCTTCCTTTTTCTCCTCTTCCGCCCCCGCCGGCTTTTCGACGGTGGCGGGCGGCGGGGATTTCGGCCGCTCCGGCGGGGTTTCTTGCCGGGTGTCAAACTCCGTGGAATCGGGTCGTGCGGTAGCCGACTCCCGCGACGCGGGCCGTTCGGCCGCCCGCCGAGTGTCGAGGGAATCAACCGGGTCGCAACCCGTCAGGCAAAGAGCGATGCCGAGGAGTAAGAAGCGCATGGAGAAACCTCTCGAAGGGGGCGAACGGACCACTCATAAGCAATCGCAATGCCGACAATTTTCGCGGCCAAATGGGGTCGGCGCCGCGGTTTCCCGATCAATTCCCTGCCACCGGCGGTCACGAGTTGCCCACCCGCTTCACAGCCCCAGCGACTTCCGGACCCACATGCGCCACTGGTCGGGCGGGATGCGTTGGATGGCCGCCGTCCATTCCTCGTCCGTCGCCCGCAAGGCTTGCTCGGGCTGTTCGCGGCCGGCGAGGACGCCTTCCCAATGACGCCGGAACGCCTCGCGGAGTTCCCGCTCGTTGGGCGTTCTCAGTCGCGTCCGGCTATTCTGCGTGCCGATGCCGAGGTTGTCGCGCAACGCGCTCGCCAGCCGGTCCGTTTCCGCGGGGGTTAATTGATACCCGAGCCACCGCGCCCGGTTGCGGGCGTCGAGTTGGGAAGCCCGGAACGGCCCGGCCCCCCACTTCGCGGCGGCGATCAGATCGAGCGCTTGGCGGTCCGGCATGCCGGCATCGGCCAGAAAATCCCACGCGGCGTCAGGGGTGCCGCACTTGGCCGACACGACGCCGACCCGCCCCCCCCAGCCCAGGTACGGGACGCGGTTGACGTTCCCCCCCGACACGGCCACGCGCTCGCCGTTGGCCCCGTACGTGTGCGTGACGCCCGGCGTCGGCAGGATGCCGACCTTGGCGGCGACACCCGGGTCCAATCGCGCCAATTCGCTCAAGGTCATGAATCCGCACTTGGCCCCGTGCCGGTTGAAACTTTCGGCCGGGTCCGCGCCCGGCGTGGTCATGGGCGTCAACTTGGCGAGAATCGCGCCCGCCTCCAAAAAGGCCGGGCTTGTCAGGCGGGACGCGCCCGTCGTCGGGTCGAATTGGAAACTGAAGAAGTCGTCCCGCACGAGTGTCCCGCCCGGCAGCCGGGTCACCACCGCCCGGTCGAGACTGGCGGCCAGCGAAAAGAAAACCGCCTCCCGCGCCTCCGGGGCGGCCGGCCAAGCGGCCAAGAACGTTCGCGGAGCTTCCGTCGCCTGTTGCACCACGTCGTCCCAGTGCCGCGGAACGGGGCCGGCCTTCCCCGGGAATGCGTCCGTTCGATAGACGAACACCAACCCCTCGCCGACCACCGGGACGGCCCACGTCTTGTCCCGCCACCCGCACAACCGTGATGAAATTATCGGGAAGATATCGTCCCACCGATAAGCCTGCGCGGCCTTCATCACGTCGGGCGGCGCTTCCGTGAGACGGCCCGTTTCGGCGAACGCCGGGAGTTCGGCCGGGGCGATGACCCAGAGGTCCGCCGTCTCGTCGCCCGTCGTTTCCGACACGACGACCGTGGCGTGGTTGCGGCTTGCCCACGTCGCGGCGAGGTCGCGCAGGAGCGTTAAATCGGCGGGATTCGTGGCGGAAATCCGGAGCGCGACGTTTTCGTGAGGCAGGGAGTGGTTCACGTCGATGACGCTGGGCCGGTCGGCGCACCCCGCCACCGTCAGGAGACCTATCGTGCTCAGGGCTGAGAATTTAACGCCCGCGAAAAGTCTGACGAATCCACGAGGATTATGTTGCATCGCCCCGGACCCTGTGGTTTAATTTCACAATAAGACTGATTCGCCACGTATAGTAATACGATAAGTCGATGTGCCTTGGCCTTTCTAAAGACCGTTGAAAAGTCGGTATTCAGCGCTTTCGACCTTCACGGCGGGCACCCGGCCCGCCCCAATCCCCTCAAGGTCGAATGACGCCGAAGTGATGCCGTTCCACGGACTGACTTGAACAGCATTCGGGAGAATCCATGAAGCTGAGTTTGGTGGTTTCGCAGGGCGTCCACGCCGGCAAGGCCATTCCGGTCACTGTGCCGGACTTCGTCATCGGCCGCGACCCGCAGTGTCAACTCCGGCCGGCCTCCCCCGCCATCAGCAAGCAACACTGCGGCATCGCCCAACGCGACGGCAAAGTGTTCGTGCGCGACTGCGGCAGCACGAACGGCACCTTCGTCAACGACGAACAAGTCGGCGGCGAGCGAGAGGTCCGCGACGGGGACAAGTTGCGCGTCGGCCCCTTGGAGTTTCAAGTTCGTATCGAAGCCACGACTGCCAAGCCGGCCGCCCCGAAAAAAGCGCCGTCCACCAACGAGACGGCGTTGAACGAAGTCACCGTTTTGGACGCTAAAAAACTGGCCGCGAGCCCGGCGGCCGAAGAGAAACCCGCCCCGGTCGTCGCCGCCGTCGATGACGACCCGGACGCGATGGCGGCCCTGATGCTCGGCATGGACGACGCCCCCGCGGGCGGCGGGACGCCGACGGTGGGCAACTTCAACCCGGACTCGACGACGGTGATGGAGATGCCGGCCCTCGGGGCCAATCCGGCCGAGGAGCCGGTGAAGAAGGAAGAAAAGAAGAAAGTCGTCATGGACAGCTCCAACGCGGCGGCCGAATTACTCTCCAAGTACATGCGCCGCCCGCGAACTTAATGCCGTCGGCGCCGCCCACGCCGACCTTCCCACCTTTGCTTACGCTCATTTCCCCCGCCGACCGCCGCCGCCTGCTCGCTTGGTTCAAGCGACACCAGCGGCCCATGCCGTGGCGCGAGAACCGCGACCCCTACCGTATCTGGGTCAGCGAGGTGATGCTCCAACAAACGACCGTCGCCACGGTGACGCCGCGCTTCGCGGCCTTCCTCGCCCGCTTCCCCAACGTGCGGACGCTGGCTGCGGCCGATGAACAGGACGTGCTGCGCCACTGGGAACGGTTGGGCTACTACTCCCGCGCCCGGAACCTGCACCGCGCGGCCAAGATATTGGTCGCCGCCCACGGGAACGAGTTGCCAGCCGACCCGCGGGTATGGGCCGACCTGCCCGGCGTCGGCCGCTACATTCTTGGCGCCGTCCTGTCCCAAGCGTTTGACATCCGCCTCCCCGTCGTCGAAGCGAACACGCGCCGGGTACTTGCCCGCCTCGCGGCGAACCGGGGCGATTTGGCTCTGCCGGCCACGCAACGCTGGCTGTGGGAGACGGCTACCGCCATCCTACCCCGGAAGAACGTCGGCGATTTCAACCAAGCCATGATGGAACTCGGGGCAACCGTTTGCACCGTGCGCGAACCGGATTGCCCCACGTGTCCCCTCCGCGGCGCCTGCCAGACTTTCCAGCGCGGCCTTCAACACGAAATCCCCGTCATCACGAAAAAGACCGCCACCGAGCGGGTGTTGGAGGCTTGCGCCGTCTTCCGCAGGGGGGACACAGTGTTTCTTCGCCAGCGAGGGGATAGCGGACGGTGGGCAAACATGTGGGAATTTCCGACGCGCGAGTACCAGCCGCCCGCGGACGCCGGGGCCGTCGTCGCGGACATGGCGAACGAGTTGAAGCTTCTCGTCGTGGATGCGGCCCCGCTGATGACGCTGCGCTATTCCGTGACGCGATTCCGCATTCAAATGACCTGCATCGAGGCGAGTTGTGCCGCAACCATCCCCGAGCCGGCGTATGATGACAATGGCCGGTGGGTGTCGCTGAGCGAACTGGCCGACTACCCCGTCCGGTCGTCTCAACGGACCTTGGCTGACGCCCTCCTACATCCCCTCCAACGGGAGTTGTTTTGACCCTCAGACGCCCGCCTTTCACCGCAAGCCGGCCCCGGCATCTCTGCTTAATGGCGGCCATGACATTTGCAATGGCCGCGGGAGGGTGTGACTCCGGCGTCCCCGGCCAACGGGTCGGCGACAT
>JAYUGD010000356.1:0-1936 GCA_043767785.1 Zavarzinella sp.
TGGTTTTCCTTGGCGTCTTGGCGCCTTGGCGGTTCAAATTCTTATCCCCGCAGTCTCCGGAGCAGGCCCAGGTTTACCGGGTCCATTGGCTCGTCGGCGGCGTTGGTCTTGGGGGTCTCCAAGAGCATCGGCAGTTTGGCGAAGCGCGGGTCGGTCACGATCAGGCGGAACGGCTCCTCACCCAAGTGGCCTTGGCCGAGGTGTTCGTGGCGGTCCACCCGGCTGCCGTGCGGCTTCTTGCTGTCGTTGAGGTGGAAAAGTTTCAGCCGCTTGAGGCCAATGAGGCGATCGAACTCGGCCATCGTGCGCTGGTAGTCAGCCTCCGGGGCCAGCGGGTAGCCGGCGGCGAAGACGTGGCAGGTGTCCATACACACGCCCAGACGTTTCGGGTCTTCGACGCCGTCGAAGATGGTGGCGAGATGTTCAAAGCGGTGGCCAAGCGAACTCCCCTGCCCGGCCGTCAGTTCGAGGAGAACCTTCACCTTGGCGCCGGCCGTTTGCCGGTGGGCGTCGTCAATCGCCCGGACGACGCGCGCCAGCCCGGCGGCTTCCCCACTGCCGACGTGCGCGCCGGGGTGAGTGACGAGATACGCCAGCCCGAGTTGCTCGGCCCGGTCGATCTCGTCCGCGAAGGCGGCGACGGACTTCTGCCAGAGCGTGTCGTCCGGCGAGGCGAGGTTGATGAGGTACGAGTCGTGGGCGGTCACGAACTTGAGGCGATGGGCTTTCACCAGTCGGCGAAACTCGGCCGCGACTTCCGGCGTGATGGCCTTCCCGGCCCATTGGTTGTTGTTCTTGGTGAAGAGTTGCACCGTCTCGCAGGCGAGGTCGGCCGCCGAGTGCAAGGCCTTGCACACGCCGCCGGCCGTCGAGAGGTGGGCGCCGAAGAGCGGCATCGCTCACCGCCCGCCCGAGCGGAGGAAGTACGTCAGGCCGATCTGGACGCCGGCCGTGTCCGAGGCGGCCTTGGAGCCGCCGAAGTGGTTGACGCCGGTCTCGATGTCGAGGAACAGGTTGTCCCGCAGGAAGCAGTGGACGCCGACGCCGGCGAACAGTCGGGTGCCGAGCCGGCGCGTCAGGCCGTCTTCCGGCGGCGGGTCCGGGACCAAGTTCATCGGGTCTTTCTTTTTCTTCGTCATCCCGCCCGCGTAGGTGAACCCGGCCCCGGCTTGCATGTACGGGACCAGCCAGGCGTTCGGCTGCACGAAATTGTACCGCAACCCCCCGGCCGGGCTGAACAGGTAGCTGCCGGCGCCGCCGGTCACGTACCCGGCGGTGAGGTCGCAAATGGATTCGAGGTTGCCGCGCCACGGGGCCTGCGTGTCCGGCGGCGAATAGAGCATCATGCCCGTGCGCAGCGACACCGGGACGTACTCGAATCGAGCCGTGGATGTGGCCCCCATCTTGGTGGCCGAGTACCGCCCGACGAGGATTTGGACCGTCGAGAAGTCCGGGGAGAAGAAGTCGTCCCCGCACCAGACGTTGAAGTTGCACCCCGACGTGGCGTACGTCGCCGGCGGCGGCTCCGGGTGGTACGGCGTGACGAAGATCGGGTGGCCTTCCGTCAGCGACCCGGCGGCCGGGCCGTCGCCTTCCTTGACGGCCCCGGCGGGCGGGAGGTCCGTCGGCATCTTCGGCAATGCCCGCGGGCCGGGCACGCCTGAGTCAGGCGTCGGCGGCAAGGCCGGGATGTTCGGCTTGATGATCGGCAGCGTGGCCCCCGCTTGGATGACGTCCAGCGTCGGGCCGGCCGGGACCGGCAACGGGATCGGCTCTTGGCCAAACCCGACGCGGGCGCCCAACGCGACGATCAGTAGCACGCCCGCCCCGCGACCCCGCATGTGCGCCCCTGAGAATGTCCCCGAATCGGTGGGCCGCATACCACGGCCGGGCGCGGGGTGCAAGGGCGGTCTTGGCGAGCCGACGCTGTCAGGCG
>JAYUGD010000357.1:0-5626 GCA_043767785.1 Zavarzinella sp.
ATCTCCGGGGGGGCGTTGGTCGCCACCACCCACCAGTCGCAGAGCGTGAGTTGGCGGGCGCTGACGGCCCGCCCGCGGCGGCTCGCCCGGGCGTGGAGCTGGCGGCGGCGCTCGGCGGCCACGGCCGGCGGGCACCGCCGGACGATGACGCGGGCCCGGACCGGCGTGACCTTGCCCACCCACAAGTCGCCGTCCCACGCGTCCGTGGCGGCGCCGAACGCCGCCAGCCAGTCGGCCAATTCGTGGTCGGCCCGGGCGGCCCCGACGCAAATCACCGTGGGCAGGCGCGTGAGCCAAAACACGCCGCGGCGGCTGAATTCCCCGAGGGTTTCGGCGTCGAAGAAGCCGAGGTCGGCGACGTGCAAGGCCCCGGCCGGCAGGTCCGGCAAGCGCTGCATCAAGTGCAGGTCCGGCGTGGTGGCGGCGTCGACGAGCAGGTCGGTCGTCTGGCTGGTGTCGAGCCGCCACCGGACCAAGACCTTGGCGGCGGCCGCGGCCGCCGGGTCGCCGGGCCGCGTCCCGCCGCCGGACCCGGGGAAGGCGGCGGCCAGCCCCGGCGGCAGCGGGACGGACGTGGCGTCGGAGAGATACACGCCGTCAAACCGGCGGAAGAGCGGGATGTTCTCTCGGGACGCCGGTTCCCCGTTCAGTTGTTCCAGTCCCGCGCGGAGCAGGGCGCGGAGGAAGTCGGCGGCCGCCGGCTCCTGCAGGCGCTGACACAGGGCCGACGCGGACACGCCGAGGTCGCCGGCCAGATCGGCCAGCGAGGCGTCCGGTTCCCGGAGCAGACGCCGGCTCAGGGCTTGGGCGACCGCGGCGCCCGACAGACACCGCTGGCGCTGCACGAAGCCGGTCTGCCGGGCGAGCTCGTCGGCCGTGGTGGTCAAGAGGGGCTGGACAACGCGCGGGATGTCGTCAAGAATGGCAGCCATGCCGGAACTCCGGAGATGAAATCATTAGGCGGTGACACCCTAACGATAAGCAGCTCCGTGAGTTCCGGCTTAACTTAATACCGATGGAGCATGGCACCCGGCGACTCGTATTGACTTTCCAACGGAAGCACACCACAAACAGGTAACGAGCGTTACTTCAACGGCCAGCGGTGCATCATGCGGATTGCTATTCTGACACTCATGCTGGCCGCCGCGGGATGCATGAGTGACGCACAGCGGGCATACGACCAAGTGTCGGCGGAAAAAATCAAGGAAGGCAGTCACCCACGACTTCAGATCGGCATGCCCATTCAAGAAGCGACAGAGTACCTTGAAACGAACGGCTTTCACCGTGAAAATCGACACTTGGCGGCCGGATTTTACGAAGAACGTGGCTTCCATCTCACCTATCAGCAATTGACCGGCACGACGTTTACGGACATCGGCACCACGACGCTGCACTACGTCAATATCTTGCCGCACGAAAGCACGATGGTGGTGACGCACCCCGAGGTTCACGTCTTGCTAATTCCGGACGGCGACCGCTTGGGTGATGTGAAATCCGAAATCATTAATACGTCATTCAATTCGGCATCAAAGAACCCGTGATGTTAAACGGTCGGCGCCGGTTCCAAATTTACCACATACGCCAACACCGCCCCCTGCCCCTCGCGCGATACTTCGCTCAACGTCACCGGCCTCCCCGGGAACAGCGTATTCACGTCGTAATCCCCGGCGGTGGCAACGGTGACGGCCAGTTGGTGGCGGCCGGCGAGGTCCAGCAGGCGGGCGGCGAGTTTGGGGGTTTGGCCGAAGTAGTCGAGGCGGTCGTTCACGGTGGCGACCATCGCCAGGCCGCGATGAATAGCGACCCGCAGCGGGACGTTGCCGGTCAGCGGGTCGGCGGCGACGGCGGCCGACAACTGGAGGGCGGCCCGCACGGCGGCGGACACTTCGCCGAAGGCGGCCATGATGCCCTCGCCGACCGTCTTGACCACCGTGCCCCCCTCGGCCCGCACCGTCGCCTCGATGACGCGGAAGCCGGCTTGGAGGCGTTGGAACGCCCGCGCCTCGCCCAACTCGCGGAACATGTCCTCGGCCCGGTCGGCTTGGGCCAGCAGCAGCGTGACCGTGGACGCCGCGGCGAGTTGGCCGGGGGAGAGCAGTTCGCCGGGGAACAACTCGCGGAACGCCGGGAGGCCCAGCGCCCGCGCGGCCGTCAGCACGTCGTCCCGGCCGGCGGCCCGCTCGATGCGGACGACCAGTTCCCGCGCCGGGCCGTTCTTCAACACCAACACTTGCGAACCGGGGACGAGCGGGGGGATCGGTTCTTTGCCGGCCGAGTCCAAGTCGATTTCCCACCACGCCGTCGCCGCCCCGTCGGCCACGCGCAGTTCCAGCGTCCACGGCAGTTGCGGGCCGCGCACGCGGTACAGCCCGGCGGAGAGCGCCAGTTCCATTTCGACGCGCTCGCCGGGCGCCAACCGCACCTGGGCGACGACGTGCGGTGAGTGGGCCGGCCCGCCGGCACAGTAGGTGCCGACTTCGACCGGGCGCACGCCCGGGTGAATGCGGAACACCAGTTCGACGGTCGAGGCGAAGTCCGTCTGGAAGGCGGCGTCGCACGTCGGGCAGCTTTCGTGGTCGCGGACGTCCCGCAGCGTGTCCCGGTGGCCGGACGGGATGCGGCACAGCGGGCAGATCACGTCCCACTGCAATTCCAACAAGCCTTCGCGGACGGCCCGCAGGCAGGCGTCTGTCATTGCCGTCTCGTCCACGCCGAAGCGGCGGGCGACGGCCAGCGGCTTGATGCGCGCGACTTCTTGGTCCGGGGCGTTCGCCAGATCGACCCGTCGGCCGGGTCTTCGGCCCGGAACACGACGCCCATGCCGCCTTCCCCGAGGACTTCGAGCAGGCGGAAGCGGCCGAGCCGGTCGCCCGTCTTCGGCGTCGCGGGGGGGGAGGCTTCGACCGAGCCGACTTCGCCGAGGTCTTCGGGGGGCGTGATCGTCTCGTCCAACTCGGGCCGCGGCGTCGGCAGCGCCTTGGCGAACAGGAACACTTCGGCGGACGGCGTGGCGGCGACGAAACTCTCGTCCCGGCCCGCTGGCGAGTCGGCCGCGAACCACGCGGCCACTTCCGCCGCCAACGGCCGGTCGGCCGGGTCGGCGGCCCGCATCACCGCGACGACGGCGGACCACCCCGGCCAACAGTCGTTCACCCCCCCCGCGCCCGTCAGCAATTCGTGGAGCAATCCGCCCAGCGCGGCGATGTCGTCTTCGGCCGTCGTTTCGCCCGCCGGGCCGGTGATGTCCAGCACAAGGCGGCCGTCCGCCGTGCGCCGGACGGCGTCCGGGCCGACGGCCCCCAGCGTCAGCCCGAGCCGGTGGCACTCGGCCGTCAGGGCAATGAAGTCCGCCGCCGCCTCCAACGGCCGGTCGGCCGCCGGCCACGCCGGCTGCGTGAGCGGGACCGCCAGATACGGCGGGTCGTGCTCCCAATCGACCGCCGCCGGTTTTAACGCCGCCGCGGACTCGACGAGCGCGAGCAGCCGCAACCGGGCGTGGACGGAAGCCGGCGCCCGGCCAAGCGTGCGGACTTCCCATTCGGCCCCGTCGGCCGTCGCCCGGAACACCGGCCCCCCCGGCCCGGCCCCGAGCGGCGACTCCAACTGGTAACGGCCGAAGTTCATGAAGCGTCCGCGAACGGGGCGAGCGATGATGGAGGATAGCTTACGGCGAACGCCATCTGATAATATGCCAGTGCCCGGATGTCGAAGGAGAACACGATGCCCGTGACGATGAAGGACTTGGGAATCGACACGCTCAGCCCCGAGGACCGCATCGCCTTGGCGATGGAACTGTGGGACAGCTTGGGCGAAGACCGGCCGCGTTCACCGATGAGTCCCGAGCGACGAAGTGAACTCAACACGCGGTGTGCCGAGATGGACGCCGACCCGTCCGTCGGCCTGACCAAGGAAGAATTCTGGGCGCGGGTGAGAGGGCGACAGCCGAAGGACGATGACCAATGATACCGCCGAGAGGCGGTCGTGTTGGAGTCCCGCTTTTAAGCGGTCTTGGAACACGCGCCCGCAAGGCCCTCAAGGACCGGAGTCTTCGACGGTCCGACCCACGGGGCGAACAGTCGTCACCCACATTGGCCGCCGCTTACCTCACCCCCTAACCCCCTCTCCGAAACGGAGAGGGGGGACCGGAATTGAACGTGGGACAAGCGGGGCACTTGTCCCACAGGCGCAGGCGGCCACGCTCTTGCTCCCCCTCTCCGCTTCGGAGAGGGGGCCGGGGGGTGAGGTCCGGCAGGCAGACGGCCGTCACCCACGAAGGCGAACCCTCGAAGACTCGGTTCGCCGGCCGCCCGTAGGTCTCAGGGCCAAGACCGCCTAAAGGCGGGACTCCAACAAGACCGCCTGACGGCGGTATTATTGGTCGCCCGCCCCCTCCAACACCTTGTGCAACCGCACGTGGAACGGCCCCAGCTTGCCGCCGTAGTGCCCGGCGCTGATGCGCACGACCCCCGGGCCGCACGCGGCTAACACGCCTAAGCGCGTTGCTTCCTCTACGCCGGCCAAGTCCAGCCCGTCGATCACGATCTCGTAGACGGCGTTCACCCCGTCGGGCAGCGCACTCGCAACGGTGCCGCGGAGCGTGGGGCAGTAGGCGTGGTTGGTGCTGGCGAGGAGGGCCTTGTACTTGCTCTTGATCTTGCTGCCGCTGCGCACCACGCCGCCGGGGAAGGGCATGATGACGCCGGGGACGCGGGCCATCGCCTCCGTCGCGGCCTCGGCGGCTTTCAACCCGATCTCTTGCGTCGCGGCCAAGATGAGAAAATTCCCGCCGGCGACGCCCTTCACCGTGCCGAAGACGTCTTCGCAGGTGAACTCGCCGTCCATCACCGGGATGCGCCAATACCGCTTGCCGTCGAAGACTTTGCTGGTCTGGTAGCCGTCCCCGAAGAAGCGCAGGTTGCCGCCGACGCGGATGGTCTTCTCGGCCCCCGGCAGGCCGTTGTAGCAGGCAGTGGTCGGGCACGTCAGCACGCACTGGGCGACGCGGTTGACGACCGCCTTCTCCAACAAGTCCCGCGTGAACGCGAACATCAGCACGGCCACGCCCGGCCGCCCGTCGGGCGTCTCGTCCGGCGACAGCACCCGCTCGACGGCCGCCTCGACATCGCACCCGATCACGCTGGCCGCGTACCCGCTGGCCTCGCGCGCGGCGACCAGCGCCCAGCGCTCGTTGATGGCCGTCAGCACGAGCCGCACCCCGTACATGGGGAACGCCTCGGCGAACGTGTCTTCGATCTCGGTTCCGCGGACGTGCAGCACGGTTTGGTGTTCGGTGAGTGGTGGAAGGGGAAATATAGGGAGATGACCGAGCGTAGCGAGGAAGGCGAGTCAGTAGCGTGAGCGCCTGGAGGATCTCCCTGCGTAAGTGCGCCGCGGACCGAGTCTTCGAGGTTCGCTTCACGGGAAGCGACTTCCCCCCGCGAACTGGGTGACGACTCTCGCCCGGCGAGTTGGGCTTCGAAGACTCGCCCTCTGATCCTGCGCGCGTGCGAGTCCTCCAGGCGCTAACGCCTGACAGTTTGGGACATCTTTGGCCTTGACCGCTTCCGGCCCCTTCGGGTCGGATATGTTTTTTTGGTTTTCGATCATGACGATGGCCCCCCAGACC
>JAYUGD010000358.1:0-5615 GCA_043767785.1 Zavarzinella sp.
CCAAGAATGACGGGACAACCTTACAACCAGGGGCGGAAGCCGCCCCTGGCTATTTTCCCCCGCCCCGTTGGGGCGAAAGCCAAGACCGAGTCACCTGAATCAAAAGCATGACAGAAGCAAATAAACCCCTCGCTTGGCTCCTCGCCCTCCTCACGGCCGCGTACGCCGTCGTGTTCCGCGTGCTGCCCTACGAGATGACGGCCTACATGCTGTGGCCGTTCACGGCCTTCGGCCTGTACGCCGGCGCGCGGCTCAAGTGGTGGCAGTCGCTGCTCCTCGTGCTGGGCGCGCAGGCCGCTTCGGACGCGGTGTTGTTCGCGTGGCACCAGTGGCCGGCGTCGGTCGGGATGTACCCGTGTTACGTGCTGTTCGCGCTGCTCGGCCGGTGGCTGTTGACCAAGTCGCACGCCCCGGCCCGCGTGTTCGCGGGGGTGACGGTCGGCTACGCCTTGTTCTTCCTGATTACGAACGCGGTCGCGTGGGCCGAAAACTCCGTGCCCGAGTACCGGGTCAAGAATTTCGACACGCTGATGCTGGCGTACCGCAAGGGCCTGGAATTCTTGCAGGCCCGGCCGATGCAGGCGTTCGGCCAGTACGCGATGGCGGCCGTCGTGTTCGGCGCCCACGCGGTGTTGGCGAAGGTGTGGTTCCCCGCCGAAGTGGTGTCCCCGGAGACGGCCCGATGAAGTTCGCCGCGACGATCGAGTACTTGCAGGACGCGGAAAAAGTCGGGGCCATCCGGCCCGCGCACCGGGCCTACCTCACGAGCCTGATCGAGCAGGGCAAACTGGTCGCCTCCGGCCCGTTCGCCGACGCCAGCGGCGCCCTCATCATCTACGAGGCCGACACCCACGAGGCCGCCGAGGCCATCTTGAAAGCCGACCCGTTCCACGCCGCCGGGGTCTTTTTGACGTGGACGATCCGCCCGTGGAAGATGGTCTTCGCCAACCCGCCGCTGTTGAAGACGGACTGAGGCAGGAATCATCAACCGCCGCGAGGCGGTCGTGTTGGAGTCCCGCTTTTAAGCGGTCCGGGCCTATCACCCACTTGAAGCCGGCGAACCGAGTCTTCGAGGGTTCGCCTTTACGGGCGAGAGCCGTCGCCCCAGGGTCGGACCTTCGAAGACTCGGTCCTTCTGTTCACAGCGGGTGTCAGGCCCGGACCGCTTAAAAGCGGGACTCCAACACGACCGCCTCGCGGCGGTCCTTTGACCGCGATCACCCCATCAACACCCACACCCCCGCCCCCTGACAAATTACTTCCAGCGCGCCCAAAAACATGCTCACGACGGAGTGGCCCAGCCCGCGGGCGAGGTCGTCCTTCTTGGCGATGCGGCGGCCGATCAACCCCAGCACGATCGCCGGCGCTCCGGTGACGAGGCCGACGCCGGGGATCAGGCCGACCCACGCGCACAGGTAGGCCCACTTGGCGGCCCGGTTCCCCGTCGGCAGGAAGGAGACGGGGATCTCGCTGCGGTCGTGCGGGCGGCGGCGGCCGGGTTTCGGCCCGGACGGCGGGGACGGCGAACTCATCGCGTGACTACCATGTACTTGTGACTAATCGACCTATGACTGGCCGCCGCCCGGTCAAGGAAGCCCCGAGGATTCGCATGATTGGCCCGCACATCAAGGCGGTGTTCTTCGACGCCGTCGGCACCGTCTTGTTCCCCCACCCCGGCGTCAGCCAGACCTACGCCCGCTTGGCGAACGGGCACGGGGCGAACGTGACCGAAGAACTCATCCGCGGCCGGCTGATGCCCGCCTACGTCAAGCAAGAGAACATCGACGGCCAGAACGGCTGGACGACCAGCGAGGACCGCGAGCGCCAACGCTGGCAGGACATCATCGCCGAGGTGCTGCCGGAGACCGATGCGGAAGCGTGCTTCCGAAGCCTGTGGGACCACTACACCACGCCGGCCGCGTGGCGCGTCCCGGCCGAGATCGGCCCGCTGTTCGCCGCGTTGGCGGGCCGCGGCCTGTCGCTCGGCATGGCCTCGAACTTCGACGCCCGACTGCGGCCGCTGTGTGAAAGTTTCCCCGCGTTGGCGCCCGTGCGGGACCGCTTGGTCATCAGTTCGCTGGTGGGCCACCGCAAGCCCGGCCGGCCGTTCTACGCCGAGGTGATCCGCCGGGCGGGCGTCGCTCCGGCCGACATCCTCTACGTCGGCGACGACCGCCGCAACGACTACGACGGCGCCCTTGCCGTCGGCATGGAAGCCGTCCTGCTCGCCCCGCACGGCGCCGAGCCGGGGATTCGTTCGATTCGCTCTCTGTCGGAACTCACATGAAAACCTTCTTCCGCTGGCTGCTCGGCGTGTCGTTCATTGCCGCCGGGGTCAACCACTTCGTCAACCCGGCGGTCTACGAGCGGATCATGCCGCCGTACTTGCCGTGGCGCTTTGAATTGGTTCTCCTCAGCGGCGCGGCCGAGGCCATCCTCGGCGTCTTGGTCCTGTTCCCGCGCTTCGCCTTCATCGCCCGCTGGGGCCTAATCGCTTTGTTGGTGGCCATATTTCCCGCGAATGTTCACATGGCATTGCACACCGAGTTGTACCCGGACCTCCCGCCGGCGGCGCTGTGGGGCAGGCTGCCATTGCAATTCATGTTGATCTGGTGGGTGTGGGCGGTGACGAGACCGAGCGCAGCGAGGGAGGCGAGCCAGAAGCGTTAGCGCTCTGGAGGAACTTCCCGAGTCCGTGCGCCGCGAACCGAGTCTTCGAGGTTCGCTCCACGGGTGACGCCTCTCGCCCAAGGGGGTCGGGCGTCGAAGACTCGCCCTCTGGCGGTCGCGTGTGTCGCGCGTCCTCCAGGCGCTAACGCTACTGGCTCGCCTCCCTCGCTGCGCTCGGCTCCGAAATCAGCGCCGGTCCATGCGCGCCGCCGCCGCCTTGGCCTCCTCGGCGAGCAAGCCGTCGCCGTTCGCCCAGCGATCCAAGAGTCGTCGGGCGTCTTCGGTCCCGGTCATCGTTGCCGTCTCCACGGCCCGAGCGCGGCGCAGGTCAGTCGTTCCGTATTTGGCGGGGCCGTTCAGGACGGCGTCAATCCGCTCCTTCCCCTCGGGGCCGGCGGCCGCGCGGGCGGCGGCCAGCCGGGCGCGAATGTCGAACCGGGCGGCCCGGAGGGCGTCCGCGGCCTTCTCGCGGGTGCGGTATTCGGGCGCGTCCAAGTCCTTGATTAACTGGGCCACCGCGGCCGGCGCGAGCGACGGCGTCGCGGCGATGCCCTCTTCCAACCGCCGCAACCCGTCCGCCCCGCCCGCCGCCAACGTCCGCATCGCCCGGAAGCCGACGGTCGCGTCGCGGGTGCCGAGGTCGGCCCACGCTTGCTGTAAAGTCTCTGGCGATGGCTTATCGGCCGCCGTCCGCAAGCCCGTCAAGTCCCACAGCAAAACGCTGTCGACGTTCGACGCCCCGGCCAGCGTGCGCCCGTCCGGGTGATACGCCAACCCGTGAACCGGGCCGGCGTGGGTGAAGCGCGTGCGCTCCTGGTCCGTGGCGAGTTCCCAAACGCGGATGACGCCGTCCGGCCCGGCTTCGGCAAGGGATTGGCCGTCCGGGGCGATGGCGTTCGGCCGATAGTCCGGAAGGAACCGCGCGCCGCGGAAGCCGCGAATTGGCGCCGGCAATGGCGGCCCGGCCCCTTGCAATAGCTCCTCGCCGGTCTCAGGATCAATCACGACGAATGGGGCGGCCGTCAACGAGCGATAGTCCCTCGCGTTGTCGGGGTCAGTTGAATACGTGTACTGGCGAGCCAGCCCTCGGTGGCCGCCGGGGGCGAACACGAAGCCGTCCCAGGGGTTGACCTCATTTCGCCGCCACAGGGCTCGGCCCGTGGCCAACTCCGTCATGACCAGATTATCCTTGATGCCGACGCGCTCCCAGAAAGCCATCAGTCGGCCGTCCGAGGATACGGCCCAAGTCGTTATTTTCTCAGCAGGCGCGTACAGCCGCTTCCCAGTGGCCACGTCCCAGACCCCGAAACCAATCGTCCCAGCGTTTGGCCCCTCACGCTTCATCCGGTGGCCGACGAAGTAGCGATCAAATTGGACGAAGCACCCGGACGAGACCGTCTCAGCCGTCTCGGGGGGGCTTAATTCCTTCAGCGTCTCACCGGTCTTGGGATCGACGAAGGCATTGGGTTTCCCCGGCGATGCGCGGTATGCGAAGCGACCATCGGCCGACAAAGTCATCCCTTTTGGGGCCGGCGGCGTGGGGACTAAATGGGCCGGATTCGCCAAGTCCCAACTCGCCCACGACCACCTTTGGCTGACGATCAACCGCCGACCGCCGTCGGCAAAGCGCGGGTATCGAGGGGCCACCAGCGGGTCGGAACTCTGTGGCAGCATCGCCCCGGTGGTCGTGTCCCACAGGCCGACCGTGCCGTCGCGGCAGGTAACGACCAAGCGCCGCCCGTCGGGGCGGAAGACGGCCGCGGAGAACCCTTCGTACAATGCATAGTCGATCCGGGGCGTTCGCCCGATCACTTGCCCCGTGGCCCCGTCCAAGATAACGACTTGCCCGGCGCCAAGGGCCACGACTCGTTTCCCGTCAGCAGACACTTCCAACCCGACATCGGTGGAAATTTTTGGGCCCATCCATACCGATACGTCGCGCTTTGTGTCCCGGCGCTCGACGCCTGCGAAAGACCCCAACCCCGTCAACAAGTCGCCGTTTGGAAAGAGCCGGGCTTCGGAGGCGTGGGCTTTGAATGCGTTGGCCTCTTCTGTGCCCGTCGCCGAGTCATAAGCTCGGACCTGGCCACCACTCGCCACGATCAAGCGGCGGCCGTCGGGGGAGAATGCCTCATTCCGCCATTCGCGATTGAGAGCGGAATTGGGTGCCGTATCGGGGTGCGGCACGCGCGCCAGTTCCTTCCCCGCGGCCGAGTCAATCAGCACAGCCGTCGGCGGATGATGCTCGGAGAAGACGGCGAGACGCTTCCCGTCCGCGCTGAACGTGGATTGGACATAGAAGAGGTTTTTGAAAGGGGCGCTCGCCGTCTCTTTCAGCGTCGCCGCGTCGAATGTCAGCAACTCGCACCCGGCCTGCGTCGGGCCGCAGACGGCGTAAAGCGTCTTGCCGTCGGGCGAGTAGGCGACGCGGTCGAAGGGGACATCCTTGCGCTCGGCCCGGCGCAGAAGGCGGCCGGTGTCCGCGTCCCACACGGAGAGGCAGCCGTGCGCCCCGGTGGCCAGCGATTTGCCGTCCGGGGACCACGCGGCGTGGTAGACGGGGCCGGGGTGTCGGAATCGTGTGGACCCGAGGCGGGCGAAGGCCCCCGGCGGCAGTCGCAAACCCTCGGCATCAGTCAACGCCGGCGGCGGGCCGCGCTCGGGCCGTTGGGCCGCCGCGAGGGCGGCCGTCAGGAGCAGGACGGCGACGGTATTCGGAGAGAAGGGCATCCGTGGCCTCGGGATGGGGAGTCGAATCCACGACACGTCGGATTATCCACGCATGGGCGTGGGCGTGTCAACGATGTTCTTGAGGACAGCGCCGTGAAGGGTGGGCCACAGCCAAACTCGCGCTCGCCGCAAAGGCAACCTCACCCCCCGGCCCCCTCTCCGAAGCGGAGAGGGGGAACCGGCCACGGGCGCGAGCCGTCGGCCGCTTGCTCCCC
>JAYUGD010000359.1:0-5611 GCA_043767785.1 Zavarzinella sp.
GCAAAATGGCCAGTCTGGTCAACGTGCGGAACTCCAGCCAATGGGACACCTACTGGAACGCCGTTTGAACCATGCCACCAGAATCGGCGGATACACCCGGAGATTGCATGAAACCGGGCCGCCGGCTTGATTTGTCCCGCGGATCGGCGAGAATGCCCACGGCTTTTACCCTCATGTCTTTTCACGTCGGAACCATGTCTCTCTCACGGAGTGCGCAGATGCGTTGCACAGGATTGGCCCTCAGTTGCCTGCTCGCGATCGGACTGATTTCGCAGGCGGAAGACGAAAAGTCGCCGAAGAACCTCGTCGTCAACGGCAGTTTCGAGGACGGCCCCGAGGTGCCCGAAAGCCCCGGCTTCCTCCCCACGGATAAGGACTCGGACGTCATCAAGGGCTGGAAGGTCACGCGGGGCCAAATTGACCTCATCAACAACTACTGGAAGGCCGCCGACGGCAAGCGCAGCCTCGACCTGAACGGCTCCCCCGGCGTCGGCGGCGTCAAGCAAACGCTGGCCACGGAGAAGGGCAAGAAGTACAAGCTGACGTTCAAGATGGCCGGCAACCCCGGCGCCCCGGCGAAGAAGGAACTGACCGTCGAAGTCGGTGAAACGAAGAAGGCCTTCACCTTCGACACGACAGGCAAAACAGTGGAAGACATGGGCTGGGAGGCGAAGGAACTCGAGTTCACCGCCGCCGGCGACAAGACCGACTTGGAAATCTACACGACCACGGCCGACACCGAGAACAGCGGCCCGGCTCTGGACGACGTGAAGGTGGTCGAGGTGAAGTAAGGACAACCTCTTGACAGGCGCGGGTTGGCCGGTGAGGATGGACTTGCTGTCGTGCATTTCAAAAAGGGATGGTCGATGGATACCGGAAGCGTCTTCGATCTCAGCCCGGCTGAAAAACTCCAATTGGTCGAAGACTTGTGGGACGATTTGGCCGCCGTGCCGTCCGACGTGCCCGTCCACGATTGGCAAATCGCGGAGATGGACCGCCGGATGGCAAACCTGAGAGCCAACCCGTCATCCGGCCTGTCGTGGGAGGAAGTGAAACGCCGGATTCGTGACCGTCATGGCTGCTGAACTGATTATCACGCCTGAAGCGGCGTCGGACATCGACAAGGCGTTTGATTGGTACGAAGAGCAGCGACGCGGGCTTGGCAGTACATTTCTGACAAACGTGGACGCCTGTATTCAGGCAATATGCCGGATGCCGAACAGGCATCCGGCGGTGATGGGAGACTATCGCCGGGCATTGGTGCGCCGGTTTCCTTACGCGATTATCTACGCATTCGTTGACGAAACCGTCACCGTCGGCTGCGTCTTTCACACGTCCCAAAATCCTGACAAGTGGCGGGAACGTCTTAGAGACTGTCCCACAAGTCCTGTTTTGCCCCAAAAACAACGTCTTTTCCCGTGATTTTCAGGGAAAATCCGGGCTTGTGGGAGAGTCTCTTAGCTGACAATTACCCCTTGCACTCGCACACCACCAACTTGTTGTGCCCCGCGGCGTACAGCACATCCATCGCCGGCGTGGTCGCCACGTCGTGGACGTGCATGCCAGCTTTTTCCTGTCGGACGGCCTTCTTCGCCACCGGGTCGAGGAACAGGTAAAATCCTTCGTTGGCCCCGCCGGCCCCGAGTAGCCAAGAGCCGTCCGGGGCGAATTGCAGGTGGTTGACCAAGCCGGTGAACTTGTCGCTCTGGTACTCCCACGTCCGCTTGGCGGAGGGCACGTCGAACAACTCGACGCGGGCCTTGCCTTCCAAGTGGTCGATGTTCCCGATCTTGCCGATGCCGCCGACGGCCAGCGTCTTGCCGTCGGGGGAGAACGTCAGCGAGCGGATGCCGCCAATGGAGTGGTTACGCTGCGCCGCGTCCCACGTGTAGAAGACGGGGGCGTCCATTTCGTTTGCCTTCTTGCCCGTGGCCACGTCCCACAGGATGATCTTGCCGACCTTGTCCCCAGTGGCGAGAGTCTTGCCGTCGTCCGTGAACGCGGCGGCGTAAAGCATCGAATTGAAGTTGGTCGGCGTCTTCTCGGCGTGCCCCTTGAGTTCGTAAAGCAACTTGCCGGTGACGCCGTCCCAGAGTTTGGCGACCATGTCGTCGGCCACGGAGGCGACCGTCTTACCGTCCTTCGAGGCGAACACGCCGCGAATCCACTTGTTGTGAGCGGTCTCCGACTTGATGACCTTGCCGGCGGCCGAGTCGAACCACGTCAGCTTGCAGTCGTACCCGCCGGAGACGACCGTCGCCCCCGCGAGGGTGACGCCGGTGACATAACTTTCATGGGCGTACAGTTCCTTCGGCTCGAATTTCGGGGCCGTGAAATCGACTTCGTACACCTTGAAGTCGGCCGACCCGAACACGGCCTTGGCGGTGTTCGGCCGGAGGGCGATGCTGAAGCAGGCGGCCTTGAAGCCGTGTTCCTTGATGACCTTGAACTGTTCGGGCTTTGCCGGCATGAGTTCGACTCCCAAGAGGATGATGGACGGACCGCCGACACCTTCACGCCACCAATTTCTTGACCGCTTCCGTCCCCGGCTCTACCAACGGAATGGGCCGGGAGCCGAGGTAGTAGTTTTTGTGCGGGTTGATGCCGAGAGCCGAGTAGATGGTGGCGAACAGCTTCGCGGCGTCCACTTCCCCCTCGGTCACTTTGTTACCCAGCGCGTCCGTCTTGCCGTAAGCGACCCCGCCCTTGATGCCGCCCCCGGTGATCGAGCAGGACCACGCCGAGGCGAAGTGGTCCCTGCCGAGACTGGAATTGATCCCCGGGGTGCGGCCGAATTCGGCCAGCGTCACGATCATCGTGTTTTCGAGCTGTCCGCGGTCCTTCAAGTCGTCGATCAGGGCGGCCATGACGGTGTCGAGTTCTGGGACCATCTCTTGGTGCGTCTCGAAGTTTTGGCCGTGACTGTCCCACCACGCGCGGGCGACGCGGACGAACGGCACGCCGGCTTCCACCAGTCGCCGGGCGATCAGGGCTTGCTCCCCGAATTGGGAGCGGCCGTATAGATCGCGTGTCTTGGCCGACTCTTGGGAAACGTCGAACAATTTTTCGCTGGCCATCAGCCCGCGGACACGCTGGTACGCCTCGTTGTGGCTGCCGAGAACTTTATTCGGCCGGCCTTGCGAGAATTGCTTGCTCATCAGGTCGCGGAGGTCGGCCCGCTGCACGTGGTCGAGTTCGGTGATGCCGTCCAGTTTGCGGATGTCCGGCGGTTGGTTGTTCGAGGTCAGTTCCATCGGGGCGTACCGGCTGCCGAGGAACCCGGAGTCGCCGGGCATTCGGCCTTCGGTCTGCGTGTAGAAGGCCACGTAGTCGGGCACCTTGCTGTCGGCCCGGCCCATTTCCTTCGCCATCACGGCCCCGAGATCAGGGTACTTGACCACGGCCTCGTCCCGCCGGCCGCGCATCATCAGTTTGGCGGCGCCGCCGTGGTCGCCGTTCTTGGTGTTCAGTGACCGGATGATGCAGGTGTGCTGCATCCGGGCGGCCAATTTCGGCATCAACTCAGAGATGTGAATCCCCGGCACCGACGTCGGGATGGCCCGGAAGGGGCCGCCGGTGGCCGCGCCCGGCTTCGGGTCGAAGGTCTCCAATTGACTGGCTCCGCCAGCCAGCCAAAGCAAGATGATCCGCTTCTGGTCCTTCTTCATTTCCCCGGCGAGGGCGGTGTTCGTGAGGGCGTCCAGCCCGGTCATGTCCGCGAAGGCCGAGACGCCGGCCGCCGCGGAGAGTCCGAGGAAGCCGCGGCGGTTGACGCGGTGGTCGCCCGAGCCGCAGAAGGTGGATTTCGTGGTCATGGCAGAAGACCTCGGGTGGGTGGCCGTCAAATCAATAATTGAAACGGAACTCGGCGCCGCTCAGCAGACTCCAGAGAATCTGCCGGTGGGCATCTGTGGGCCGGTCGGGCCGGCGGTGCAGGTATTCGATCAACAGTTTCTTTTCGTCCGGCGTGGCGGGTCGGCAGTACGCCGACGAGGTCATCAACTCGACGGCTTGCGCGGCGTCCTTGACTGTCTTCAACTTGCCCAGCAAGCGGTCCCCGCCGTCGGCCAGGAATTCCTTCTCCACGCGGTCGCTGTTGCTGAACAACAGGGCTTCGGTCACGCCGATTTGGAAGTCGTCCGTCGGGGGTGCAATCTGGGACGCGAACCCGCGGGCGGAGGCTTCAAGCGATTCCAGTCGCTTCTCCACGTCCTCCGGCTTGCCTTCAAACGTCGCCGGGTCGGCGACCGCGATCCGCATGGAGGTCGCCAGTTGCCACGGCGTCAGCGGCTTCAGTTGGGCGACGGCGTACACGCTCGCGGCCGCCGGGATGTCCGCCGTCCACTTGCTGGAACGGCTGTAGGTCTTGCTGAGGACGATGCCGCGGGTCATGCGCCGCAGTTCGTATTTGTGGGCCGCCATGTCGCGGGCGAGCCACTCCAGCAATTCGGGGTGGCTCGCCGGGTTTTCGCTGTGCATTTGGTCCAGCGGCATCACCAGCCCGTTGCCGAGGAAGCGGTGCCAGAGGCGGTTGCTGATGGCCTTGGAGAAGTAGACCGCCTCTTCCGTTTGCAGGGCGATTTCCACGAGCTTCGCCCGGGCGCTGAAGCCCGGCGCCGGCGGGGCTTTCTTGTCTTTCTTCAACTGCTCGAACTTCTCCCGCTCCTTCTTTTCCTCTTCCTTGGTCGGCTCCTTCTGGCCGGGCGGGTCGAAGCTCTTGCCGGTCAGGAACATCATCTTGGCCTGCTTCTCCGGCCCCTTGGTCGGCTTGAACTTCACTTGCCCGAATTCGCGCTCGGCGAGGAAGCCGCCGTTGTCGAAGCTGCGGGCGAAGAAGGACTTCATGCCGAAGAAGTGGTCTTGCTTCCAGTCGTGGACCAGCGGGTGGTCGTGGCACTGGGCGCACGAGACGTTGACGCCGAAGAAGGTCACGCTCACGTCGTTGGTCACGCGGTCGAGGTCCGTGACGCGCGTCTTGAGATATTCCCCCGCCCCCTTGGTGGCCGCGTCGGCCTCGTTCGGCAACAGTAAGTCGCGGAAGATCGCGTCCCACGACTTGTTGGCCCCGAGGGCCTTCGTGAGATAGTCTCGCAACCCGGCCGACTTGTTCGCCGGCCCGGAGATCATGGCGTCGAACATGCCCGCTTGGTGCCGGACGAACGCCGCGGAGGCCATCAGCCGGTCAACGAGCTGTTCCCGCTTCTTGGCGTCCTTGGACTCGACGAACGCCTTGGTTTCGGCCGGGGTCGGGATGCGGCCGACGAGGTCGAGGGTCAGGCGGCGAATGAGGGTGTAATCGTCGGCCTGTTCCACGGCCTTGGATTTGGAGAGCGCCAAGCGGGCGTCAATGTAGTGGTCAATGACCGCTTCGATGGGCCGGTCCGGCGGCAGCAAGTCGGCCGCGCGCGTGAGAACCGGGAGGGCGGCCACGCACAACAAAGCCAAGCGGTAAAGCCGCATGGAAAACCTCTAAGACTCGAACGAGAGATGACCCCGTTGGTGGGATCAGATCAACAGGCGCGTCGGCCCGTCGGGTAGGATGATGGAATTATCGACCATGCCGGGGGTGAAAGCAAGCATATTTTGAAGGATGTTTCGGCGAGCGACCGGG
>JAYUGD010000360.1:0-5608 GCA_043767785.1 Zavarzinella sp.
CGGAGCGCGTCCGACGCCTGACGCCAAACGCGGCGATATTTCGCTCGGGTGACGGCCGCGAGACGCGCTCCGCTGCGCAAAGCCTCCGCGTCGCGGCTAACAAGATGTGCCGCTGCGTAAATTGTTTGGATACACCGAATCGAGGTCTCACCGATGGCCACGGAAGATGCGTACACGGACGTGCTGAAACGGAGCCGCGAGACCGCCCTTCTCGGGTCGTGCGGGTCGCTGCTGGGGTGGGACGAGCGCACGGGTTTGCCGCCCAAGGGGGCCGAGTTCCGCGGGGACCAGATGGCCCTGCTTGCCCGGTTGACGCACGAGATGGCCACGGCCCCGAAAATCGGCGACCTGCTCGGGCAGTTGGAATCGGCCGGTTGGGAGACGCACGACGACCCGGTGGTCGCCGGCAACGTCCGCGAAATCCGGCGCGGCTACGACCGGGCGGTGAAGTTGCCCAAGGCGCTCGTGGAAGAGTTGGCCCGCGTCACCACGCGCTCCCAAGGCGTCTGGCAGGAGGCCCGGCGGGCGGACGACTTCAAGTCGTTCCAGCCGTGGCTGCAACAGATCGTCACGCTGAAGAAGCAGGAGGCCGACGCCGTCGGGTACGCGGATCACCCGTATGACGCCCTGCTGGACGAGTACGAGCCGGGGGCGACGGCCAGGAGCGTCACCGACATTTTTGTCGGGCTGTCCGCGGAGTTGGTTCCACTCATCGCGGCGATCCGCGACTCGTCCGTGAAAGCGAAACCGGACGTGTTAAACGGCGACTATCCGGTCGGCGTCCAAGAGGCGTTCGCCAAGGAAGCGGCGACGGCCATCGGCTTCGACTTTGAGGCCGGCCGGCTGGACACGACCACGCACCCGTTCTGCTCCGGGATCGGCCCCGGGGATTGCCGGATCACCACGCGCTACAACCCGCGGTTCTTCAACGAGGCGTTCTTCGGCGTGCTGCACGAGGCCGGGCACGGCATCTACGAACAAGGGCTGCCCGCGGCCGCCTTCGGCACGCCGGCCGGGACGTTCTGTTCGCTCGGCATCCACGAGTCGCAGTCGCGGTTTTGGGAGAATCAAGTCGGCCGCAGCCGGGACTTTTGGGCCGGGTGGTTCCCCAAGGCCCAAGCGGCGTTCCCGGGCTCGCTGAGGGGCGTTTCCGCGGATGACTTCCATCTGGCGATCAACGAGGTAAAGCCGTCGTTCGTCCGCGTGGAGGCCGACGAGGCGACGTACAACCTGCACATCATTCTGCGCTTCGCGTTGGAACGCGACTTGTTGACGGGCGAACTCCCGGTCGCCGACCTGCCGGGCGCGTGGAACGACCGCTTCCGGGCCATGTTCGGCCTGACGCCGCCGGACGACCGGCTCGGCTGTTTGCAAGACATTCACTGGAGCATGGGGGGCATCGGCTACTTCCCCACCTACACGCTGGGGAACTTGTACGCCGCCCAGTTCATGGAGCGGGTGCGGGCCGATTTCCCGGCGCTGGACGCGGACTTCCGGGCGGGAAAATTCGGCGAACTGAACGCGTGGCTCAACCGCGAAATTCACCGGCACGGCCGCACCTATTTGCCGGGCGCCCTGTGCCAACGCATCACAGGGCGGACGCTCAGTTTCCGACCGTTCGTGAATTACCTGCGGGAACAGATGGGCCGGTTGTACCGCTTGTCCTGACGGCGCCGGCTGACGCGGGGCCGGACGGGCGAAGTTTGCGGGTTAGGCGGGGGGCAAAGTTTTCGCAAGATGTGCGGGTTTTTCAGGCCACGCCGGTCGGGCGGGCGGCGCGCGGAAGGTATTTGCCGGGCGGGCCGTTGGACACATCAAAGTTCGCGTGGCCTGATGTATAAGTAAACTCGCCACCGCCGGAATATCCCCGAGACTCATCAATGCAGGCCGGCATTTTGCGGACCGGCACGGACGCGGAACAGGAATTGGATTCCCACGACGTGACTTCAACGGCCGTGCTTTCCAGCGCGGAAACATTGCCGGACATTCGGCTCGAAGTCGCCCTGCCCGCCGTCGGGTCCATCTTGGGGCGGTGTCAGCTTCACGCCCACATGGCGGCGGGGAGCAACAGCGCCGTGTACTACGGCATCTTGTGGGACTTGCGCCTCCCGGTGGCCGTCAAAGTGCTCTCCCCCCGCGACCCAAACTTCCGGCCGACGCTGGCCATTCACTTGCGGAACGAGTTTGAAGTCCTTTCCAAGCTCTCGCACGCCTGCGTCGCCCGGCTCTGGGACTACGGCGACGACCACGAGCAGCCGCATCTCGCCACCGAGTACGTCAACAGCCTGACCCTCGACCAACTCCGCGTCAAGCACGGCGGGCGAATCAGCGTGAAGCTCGCCTTGCGTATTGCCCTTAAAGTGTTGGACGGGCTGACCGCCGCGTGGCGGCTCGGTCTCGTCCACCGGGACGTGAAGCCGGAAAACATCCTGTTCACCCCGGACGGCAACGTGAAGATCATCGACTGGGGCATGGCCGCCGTCGTCGGCCGGGAACTGCCGACCGCGCCGACGGCCGACCAAGCGCGGTTTGTCGGCACGCCGGCGTACATGGCGCCCGAGTCCGCGCGCTCGAATCAGACGTTCGACCACCGGACGGACATTTACAGCCTCGGGGCGACCATCTACCACATGGTCACGGGAAAACTGGCCTTCGCGCACGCGCGGGCCACCAAGATGATTCTCGCCCACATGCACGAGCCGCTGACGCCCGCCTTCGAGCACGTTCAGGAGCCGGGCATGCTGCGGCTGTCCGAGACGTTGACCCGCATGATGGCGAAGGACCCCGCCGACCGCTACCTCGACCCGGAAGACCTGCGGGATGAGTTGACGCGGGCCATGACCGAAGACGCCGCCGGCAATTCCAAGTTCATCCGCGCTCGCTGAGGGCGACCGCCACGCGGGCGGCGAGTCGGGCATTCGCCACGATCAGCGCCCGGTTGGCCCGCAGGGTTTTCCCCTTCGACAGTTCGGCGATTCGCTTCAATAAAAACGGCGTGACGGCCGCCCCGGTCACTCGTTGTTCTTGGGCTTCCCGGTCAGCGGTCGCTCGCCACTGTTCAAATTCTTCCGCGTCGATGGCGACATCGGAAGCAATCGGTTGGGCCAGCACCGCCCCGCCGCCGCCGAGTCTGCGGTGCGTGTCGAAAATCTTCGCCGCCATATCGGCGTCCTCGGCCGTGGCGGGCACGGGCAGTCCGGAATCAATCACGTAGAACGCCGGGAAGCAGGCGGTGCGGTAGCCGATCACCGGGACGGAAAGCGTTTCCAGAATTTCCAGCGTCCGCGGCACGTCGAGAATGCTCTTCGCCCCGGCGCACACGACCAGGACGGGCGTGCGGGCCAGTTCCGTCAGGTCGGCCGAGATGTCGAACGGTTGCCCGGTATCCTTGTGCGCCCCGCCGATGCCGCCGGTGGCGAACACCGCGACTCCGGCTTGGTGGGCGAGGAACATCGTCGCCGCCACCGTCGTCGCCGCGTGGGCGCCCTTGGCCATCGCGGCCGGCAAGTCGCGACGGCTCGCCTTCATGATGCCGGCCGTTTCGGCGAACACGCAGATCTGCTCTGCCGTCAGACCGACGGTCGGCACGCCGTTCCACACGGCCACGGTCGCGGGGACCGCCCCCTCTTCGCGCACCGCTTCTTCGGCTTCGGTCGCCGTCTCCAGATTGGTCGGCCACGGCAGGCCGTGGGAAATCAGCGTGGACTCCAGCGCCACGACCGGCCGCCGGCAATCCAGCGCGTCGCGGACCGCGGGGTGAACGGACAGCCAATCGGGAATTTGCACGTCGTTTGCTCCGCGTCCATCGACATTCGGGGGCGCGGGCCGATAATGCCCCCACAGACTTGCCGCGCCGGCCCCGTGTGGATCATCATGTCGGAAACCGCCGAATCGTCACTCCGGGAAACGCTGCTGCGGGCCATCGCCGGCCACGGGGCCGAGCCGTGGCACTCCCGCGACTACGCGGCGCAGGCCGGCGTGGCGCGGGAAACGCTGTACGGCCCGCTGAATGACCTGCGCGTGGCCGACTTGGTCGCCCTCACGGAATGGCAGCGCGGGGCCGGGCAAGGCTACCGCGTGACGGACCTGGGCCGTGAGGTTTTGGACAACCCCGTGTTCCTCGCCCAATTAAAAGCGGGCCGGGCCACGCCGACGGCCGCCGCCTTGGCCGACACGGCCGAAATCGACGTCACGGCGCTGCAGCGCGGGGACGCGGCCCGCGAGGCCGTGTACGGGTCGCGCGGCACGCCGGTGACGTACGCCCTGATCGCCGCGAATGTGATTTGTTTCTTGGTGGCGTTGGCCTACGCCGCCCGGGACGGCTTCCCGATTCTGCGGTTCCTCGGCTCCGGGGAGATGGCCGCGCTGGCGAAGGTCGGGGCCGCCGGCATGCCGGAACTGGCCCGCGGCGAGTGGTATCGGCTGCTGTTCTGCTGCTTCCTGCACTACGGGCTGATGCACCTGACGCTGAACATGACCTCGCTGTACCTGTCCCGCCGCATCGAGAATATTTGGGGGACCGGGCGGTTCTTGATCCTCTACCTGATCTGCGGCATTTGCGGCAGCGTGACGGCCATGATGGTCACGCCCGGCTCGCCCGCGCAGCCGGTGTACTTGGTCGGGGCGTCCGGGGCGCTGTGGGGCATCATGACCTCGCAGATGTGCTGGCTGTTCCTGAACCGCCGCCACTTCGCCCCCGCGGAAGTGCAGCGGTGGATGTCCGCCGTGTCGTACACGCTGTTGCTCAACATCGGCGTCAGCATGTTGCCCAACGTCAGCATGTCGGCCCACCTCGGCGGCGGCCTCGCGGGATTGATTGCCACGCCGCTGCTCCAGATTCACCGCTTCGGGCCGGCCGGCAAGCGGCTGGCCGCCGGCGTGTTGCTGGCCCTGCTGCCGTCGCTGTTTCTGATCACGCTGGCGACCGCCTTCGAGCACGACTCCCGGTTGAAGGTGTTCATCGACGCCGAGAAGCAGAAGAATCCGGACCCGCCGGCGGGCCGCTGACCGGCTCTCTTTTTCTCCCACCTTGGAGCCTTGATGAAGACTGGCATGAACCTCCTCCTCTGGACGGCTCACGTCACCGAGGAACACTTTCCGATCATCGCGGACATCAAGAAGACCGGGTTCGACGGCGTCGAAATCCCCGTCTTCGACGGCGCCCCCGCCCATTACGCGGGCCTCAAGAAGGAACTCGACAAGCAGGGCTTGGAAAGCACCACCGTCACCGTCCTCGGGCCGGACCACAGCCCCGTCAGCCCGGACGCCACGATTCGGGCCGCCGCGCTGGACCGGCTCAAGTGGGCCATCGACTGCAACCACGCCCTCGGCGCCCAGAACATGGTCGGCCCGTTCCACTCGCCGCTCGGCGTGTTCACCGGCGTGCCGCCGACCGAGGATGAGAAGAAGCGGGCGGCCGACGTGCTGCGGGCGGCCGCCGAACACGCGGCCCAAGCCAACGTGCAGTTGTGCCTGGAGTACCTCAACCGCTTCGAGTGCTACTTCCTGACGACGGCGGCCGACGCCGTGGCGTTCGTCCACCGGGTCAACCACCCGAGCCTGAAGACGATGTACGACACGTTCCACGCCCACATTGAGGAGAAGAGCC
>JAYUGD010000361.1:0-5605 GCA_043767785.1 Zavarzinella sp.
GTTGGCGGATGCCTCCGCCATAGCGCGGCCCGTGATTCCTGTCGCCCCCGCCCGCCGATTATTTCACAAGCTCGGAGCGGGAGGCGTACATGGGGCGACCGAGAAAGATCAATCGTGGCCGCGGGCGATATCAAAGGCATTCGCCACAAAAACTCACAAAGAAGTCGCGGCCCCGGCGCCGACGCGGCGTTGAACACGCTCGCCGGCCCGCGACCGCCGGTACTGGGCGGACTTCGTCCGCGGGTTCAACTGCGTCGGCCCCTTGTTTTCCTTTTCGGGGCTGTTGTGGTGGTGCGGCGGGACGTACGGCTTCTCGTCGGCCGGCGTGGGCTTCTTCGAGTAATCGGGCGGCGCGGAAATCGTGGTCCAGTTGTCCTCCAACCCGAGGTTGAAGTCCACGCCGGGGACGCCGAAGGTCTGCGTCAGCATGACCGAGTCGGCCGCCCCCATTGCCGGGGCCGGGGCTGAGGGGCAGAGCAACAGCCCGAGCTTACCCTCGCACGCATACTCGGCGGGCGGGCGCGGGACCGGGGTGTTGTCCCACGGCATCCCGACTTTCCCAAGGCGGTTCACCGGGTCTTGCCACCAGAAGGTGAACAGGTTCGGGCGGACGCGGAACCGGCGGAAGTAATTGTCCTGTTCCAAGTGCGGCAGCACGGAGAAGAGCGGGCCGAGTCCGTCTCCAATGAGGGTGAAAGCGGCCCATCACGTTCGGTCGGTCCGGCCGCCCCGCGGCGCGGCGGGCGGCAGGGGGCGAACGGCCCCGGTGTCGAGGCCGCGGAGCCGGGCGGCCCGGGCCGCGACCAGTTCCGGCCGGCGGAGAATCGCGAGTTGGGCGTCCCGCTTCGGCTTCTTTTCCCGCCACAGGTTCTTGTAAAACTCCGTCAAGACGCTGACGACGAAGGGAGACAAGAGCACTTTCGGCCTCCGCGCCGAGGTCGGGGCGATCCGGTACCGAAATTTGATGGTGAAGTGATGTCAACTGCTCACTTCGCCGGCGGCGTCGGTATGTGGAAGGTGTAGTCGCCGAACCGCTCCTTGTCGGCCCCGGCGTCTTCCCAGCCGTAGCGGTAGTTGCCGACGTGCCACAGGCGGACGGCCGTGTCGGCCATCACTTTCACGCCGGCCTGTCTGGCCCGCTCGCAGAAGGCGTAGTCTTCGCCCAAGTACCACGGGCCGCTGCCGTCGTCGGCCACCAAGGGGGCGAAGTACGGCACCAGGGGCGACCCGAAGCGGCGGTTGCACGTCGGCAGATTGAGTTTTTCTTGAATCGCGGCGTACAACTCGCGGCGCGTGTAGTTGAAGCCGAAGCCGCAGTAGCGGATCTCCGTCAGCCCGCCGCCGCGGCCGAACCGGACGCTCGGCGTGCCGGGCAGGAACGTGGCCGCGAACTCCCGCCGCGACTTCTTCGGGTAGACGCCGCACACGAACGGCAGGTCGTGCGCCCGCAGGCGGTCCACGTCGTCCGCGGAGAACACCACGTCGGAATCGACCCACATGAGTTCGTCGAACCCCTGGGCCAAGGCGTCGGTCGCCATCTGGTTACGGGCCGCGTCGATGGCCGAGTAGCCGCGGACGCGCCAGACGGCCCACCCGCGCCGCTCCAAGGCCTTCAGCCCGTCCTCGCACCCCGGCTCGACGTGGCCGCCGACGGGGACCAGGACGACGCCCGTGGCCGGCCCGCGCCGCCCCGGCGTCTTCTCCACGAGCCACGTGTCGGCCTGCGGCACGATTTCGACCGGGCCGAACAGGCCGTCCACGGCCCCGGTGACGCCGGGGAACGTCCCGTAGTCGTGCCCGGCGAGAACCCCGCCGACTTTGACCTTCGGCCACCACGCCCGGATGTCGGCCGACACGGAGACGGGGTCGTGGGCGGCGTCCAGGAAGACGAAGTCGAGGCTGCCGTCGGCGAAGTCGCGGGCCGCCGCCACGGACGGCTGGCGCACGGGCGTCATCAGGCCGAGGACGCCGTTGCGGGCCATGTGCCCGCGGAAGGCCGGGAACAGGTCGCCGCCGTGTTTGGCGACTTCCTCCCGGTGGGCCGCCTCGCCGGGCGACCCCGCCCACGTGTCCACGACGTGCAGGCTGACCCGCTTGCCGGCCGCCCGGATGGCCTTGGCGAGATAGGAAGTGGACCGCCCGAACCACGCCCCGACCTCGACGAACGCCGCCCCGTCCGCGGCCCGGGCGACCATTCGGTCGTAGACGGTGGCGAAGTTAAACCAGCCGGGGATCGAGGGGTCGTCGAGGGAATCGGGCATGGGCGATTGATGCAAGGGGAATGGTCGGCGTCGCCACGCCGGCCGGCGTGGCGACGGGAATCGCTGACATCAGCCGGCGCGTCAGCCGCTGCCGGACGCGGAGTTGGACCCCTCCCAGCCGCCGGACCCTGAGCCGGAGCCGCTGTCCGACCCCGTGCCTGAACTGCTGCCGGCCCCACTGTCCGACCCGTCGTTGGTCCCGGACCCACTCCCCGAATTTGACCCGCCGCCGCCACCGCCACCATTCCCACCGTTCCCGCCACCGCCGTTCCCGCCACCGCCACCGTTCCCACCACCGTTCCCGCCGCCGCCGTTCCCACCTCCGCCACCGTTGCCTCCGTTGCCTCCGCCGCCGTTCCCACCGCCGCCGTTGCCACCGCCACCGCCGCCGTTGCCGCCGCCATTGCCGTTGCCGCCGCCGTTGCCCGGATCGACGCCGCCGCTTCCAGCGCCGCCATTGGATCCAGAGCCGCTGCCGGCGCTGCCCGAACTTGATCCGCTGCCTGTCTCAGATCCAGATCCGCCGGACCCGCCGCCGGCTCCACTTCCGCCGCCGGACTCGCCGCCGGCTCCACTTCCGCCGCCGGCTCCGCCGCCGTTACTGGACCCGCTGGCGGAGCCTGAGCCGGACGCGCCACCGCCGCCCGTGCTACCGCTGCCTGTGCCGCTCTCAGACCCGGACCCGGACGACGCTCCACTGCCTGATCCGCCGGTCCCGGATCCGGAGCTTGAGCCAGATCCCGAGCCGGTGCTCGAGCCGCTGCCGGTGCTGGACCCGGACACACTGCTAGACCCCGACCCGGACCCACTGCCGCTGCCCAAGGTTGAAAATTCCGACGTGTTTCCGGCCCCGTCCGTGGCCGTCGCCGTGAAATTCATGAAGCCGAGCGAGGCGAACGTGTTCGTGAACTCCACGTAGCCGGCGCTGTCGGTCGTCACGCTCGTGGTGTACAAAGAGCGCTCGCCCCACTGGCCGCTGCTTGAGTTGCCGTAAAAATCCACCGTGTATGAGGTGGATGGCTTCGACCGCAGCCACGCCGTTACCGTCACCGAAGCGCCGGACGACGCCGCGGAGGTAATGATGGGGTAGTTCTGCAATTGGTTGGGGCCGAAGTCGTCGTCGGTCAAGTCGTTCGGCGTGATGCCGGCGGGCGCGAGGTCAATGCCGATGCCGGCGTTGTGGTGAATCGAATTCAGGCGGATGACGTTCCCGGTCCCGGTAGTGATGAAGACGCCCGCCCCGGCGTTGTAGGCGATCACGTTCCCGCTTTGAATGGCGTTCCCGGAGGCGCCGTCGATGCGGATGCCGTCGCCGCCGTTCCCCAAGCCCCCGGCGTTCGAGGCGTTCGTGCCGATGCGGTTTTGGGTGATTGAAGAGTTGTTCGCGTACGTCAGGGCGAGGCCCGCCCCGAAATTCCGGATGATGGTGTTCCCGGTGTAGGCGTTCCCGTTGCTGTTGCCCGCCGAGATTCCGGCACCAGTGTTCTGATCGACCGTGTTGCCGCTGAGGGTGTTGGCGCCCGAGCCGGTGAGCACAATCCCGGACCCGACGTTCCGGGCCACCGTGTTGCCTGAAACGGCCGTCATCGTGGCGGTGTCCAGAATCACGCCGGAACCATTGTTGTCGGTGACAGTGTTCGCCGAAACGGAGTTCCCGTCTGAGGCGACCACGTTGATACCGATCAAACCGTTGTGGTCGACCGTGTTGCCGGTGACGCCCAGGCCGGTCACGCCGCCGAAGACGCGGACGCCGATGCCGCTATTATGATGGACGGCGTTCTGACTGACGGCGTGGGACACCCCGCCGTTGACGGACACGCCGGCGCCGACGTTAAACGCGACGACGTTGCCGTCGTCGGCTACGTCGGAGCCGCCGCCGACGATGCTGATGCCGTCCCCGAAATTGCCCCACTGCTCCGTGCCGGACGGGCCGGTGCCGATGACATTCCCGGAGAGGGTGGTCGTGTCGGCGAGGTTCAACGCGACGCCGGTCCCGAGATTGCGGATGACCGCGTTGCCCGTGAAGACATTGGAAGACCCGCCCTCGACGAGAATCCCGACCCCGCCGTTGTCGTCCACCACGTTCTCGGCGAAAGAACTGTCGGCCGCGGCCGTGACGCGGAAGCCCCCCGAAATGTTATGGCTGACGACATTCCCCTCGACGGCAAGGTCGGTCGCGTCGTCTGCAATGCGGACGCCGTAACCGCCGTTGCCCCAATCCGCCGAGGCGGTTGCGTCGGTGCCGATCCAATTGCCGGAGACAATGGCCTCCGTGATCCCGAGCAAGGCGAGGCCGTCGCTCTCGTTGCGGGCAATCGTGTTGCCGCTGACGGTGAGTTCTGTCGCCCCGTCGGCAGAAATGCCGACCCCTGAGTTGAAGGCGACGACATTGCCGCCGCTGATTACCCCGTCCGAGCCGCCAGTAATGTTGACGCCGTCCCCGCCGTTGCCCAAGTCCGCAGTGCCGCTTTCGTCCGTGCCGATGAAATTCCCGTCGAGCGCCACCGCATCAGACCCGGCGACGACGAAACCGGCCCCGATATTGCGTGTGGATGCATTCGCTGTGAACGTGTTTGCGTCGCTGTTATTGACCGTGAAGCCGGCCCCGCCGTTCTGGTCCACGACGTTATAAGAGAATGAATTGCTATCCGAATCTGTTACACTAATGCCGCCAGCAACATTATGTGCAACAACGTTGTGGCTGACATCGAGAGCGGTGGAATCATCAAGAATGCGAATACCAAAGCCGCCGGTTCCCAATGAGGCAGTGCCAGCCTCGTCAGTACCTATCCAACAGGATTCGATAACTGTTGATAAAGCGCCAGATAAAACAATCCCATTTTCGATATTTCCCGATATTGTTGTCTTGCTAATCTTGACGCTTGGCTGCTTGCTTTTGTTGTTAATACCGTTGCCGTTGTTGAAATTAATCTTAGTCTGTTTGATATCTAAGTTGCTAAGTTGCAACAATGAATACATCTTGGGTGATTTTGCGTTCCGAATTCAACGTAATCGACTGAACTCCCTCTCCAGGAATGTCAAACCGTAACGCCTCAGCCGCCTGAACATATTTTCGTCGGCAGTGGGGGCAGTTGGCCGGTGTGCATGAACTGACGGAGGGCGGTTTCGGTTTCCTGGAGCGGGTCGAGGCCGCGTTGTTTGAGGGTGCGGTAAATCGACATCAGGACGCTCCGGGTCTCGGCCCCCTTGTCGGTGGCGCTGCCGTCACTGGCTTTGCGCATCAGGACCGCCGGGCGGATTTCCCGCTCGGCCTTGTTGTTGCTGCTCGGCACACCCGCGACTTCCAAGAACCGCAGCAGATCCTCGCCATATTCCAAGAGGCG
>JAYUGD010000362.1:0-1927 GCA_043767785.1 Zavarzinella sp.
CCCGGCGAGTACGCCCGGCGGACTCGCTCACCCAAGGTTCTTTGTCTCATTCATGGCGCGACGACGATTTTTGCACAAGCTCGGAGCGTGAGGCGTACAAGGGGCCGACCACCGGTGGCATCATTCTTGGCCGCGTGCCGTATAACCACAAAGGACACAGAGAAAAGACAAAACCGAGGAAAGGCATTTCTAAGAATGTCTTCTCTGCTTTTGTCTTTTCTCTGTGTCCTTTGTGGTTAAATTCTTCTCTTCGCCGACCACTGTTCACTTCTTCAATTGCACCGGGACCACTTCGCGGATCAGCTTGCCGGTGGCGGCGTCGTTGAGGCGGACGACGCCATCGAAGCCGCCCGTCGCAAGGGTTTTGCCGTCCGGGGAGAACGCGACGGCGTACACCGGCGTCTTCACCCCGTCACACGTCGCCACGCGCTTGCCGCTTTCCGCGTCGTACACGCGGGCTTCGCCGACGCCGTCCAAGCTGCTGCCGGCGGCGAACTGCGTGCCCGTCTTGTTGAACGTGGCGGCGTAGACGCGGCCGGGGAATTTCTCGTACTCGCGGACCTTGTTCGCGTCGTCGCCGATCACCCGCTTCGCCTCGCGGTGCATCTTGTACAGCCGCGGCTGGCCGTCGGCGCCGGCCACCAGCAACTCGTCGTACAGCCGCGGCGGCAGGCCGGGGGCGTCCGGCGCGGCGGCGGCCATCCGCGGCTTCTTGGCCACGCCCGCCGGGGACGGGGGAATGGGGCGGACTTCCACCGTCAGCAGCCCGCCCTTCAGCGCGCCGGGCGTGATGCTCGACACGTTGTCGATGAAGCGGTTCGTCGGCACTTCCGTCAGCTTCACCGAGCGGTCCCGGCTCACGGTCACCAGATACAGGCCCTCTTGGGCGAAGGACGTGCCCATTACCCAGTCCGAGTGCGCGCCTTGGAACACGACCTGCTTGCCGGTCGCCGCCTCGAAGGCGCGGATCGTGTTGTCCGCGCACCCGCACGCCACGAGTTTGTTGTCCGGGGACCAGCTCACGCCGTACACCGTGTCAAACGAGACGGGGATAGAGAGTTTCAGCGTCTTCTTCGCCACGTCCCAGATTTGCACCTCGCCGAACCGGCCGGGGTCGCCGCCGGAGACGGCCAGCCACTTGCCGTCCGGCGAGAACGCCAGCGACTGAATCCGCTCGGACAGGCCGACCAGGCGGGCGACTTGCGTCAGCCCGTCGGCCGACCGCAGGATGACTTCGTGGTAGCCGGACACCGCCAACAATTGCCCGTCCGGCGCGTACGCGACCGCGGACACCACGGGCAGCGACTCGTACACGGGCGGGTGGGCCGCGTCTACGAGCGGGGCCTTCGCCGAGGCCGGCGTGTCGTCCACGGCCCCCTCCGCCACCCACTTCGCAATCAATTTAATCTGCGGGTCGAGGAGCGGGTCTTTCGCCTTGGGCATGCGCGCCCGGTCGGGCACTTCGCCGAGCAGCTTGACCAGCAAGCTCTCGGCCGGCTTGCCCGCCACGACGCCGGGCTGCTCGCTGTCCCCCTTCTTGAAGAGGTCGGCGTGCGTGGTCATCACGAAGCCGCCCAAGTTCTTGGCCGGCTGGTGGCACCCCTGACACTGCTGCTGAAATATCGGCCGCACGTCCTTGTAATAACTCACCTTCGCCGGCTCGGCGGCAGCGGCGGGGAGGGCCAAGGCGGACAGGCTCAGGGAGAGAAGCAATCGGTTCATGGCTATGTGCGGGAGGGTGAAAAAACGGGCGGGGGGCGGGCAGGGATTTGTTATACCACGCGGCGGCGGGAGTTGTCGCGGGAATAATCGGGACGGCGCGCCGCGCTCGCGGCTCCCGGCACATCCCGCCCCCCGAATTGACTTCCCCCCCCCCGCCGATAATCTGAAAGGCTTACCGATATTCCGACCGTTACAGGAGACCGAT
>JAYUGD010000363.1:0-14703 GCA_043767785.1 Zavarzinella sp.
CGGGATAAGCCTGCATCGGCGAGCACTCCAACGGGGATCGCTCGATGATACGCCGCCGCCCGAGGGAGCGCAAGACGGAAACTGAAAATGCTCTAAACAATACGCTCACTTCCCCTTCACTTCCTTCAACACGAAATCACCGAACCAGCCGCCGCTCCCCTTGTAACTGCCGGTCAGCGTGTCGCCCTTGAGGGCGCCGGTCCACTCGAACTTGCGGTTGCGGATCTCCGCCGCCCCGGACAGGGCGGACTCGCTCTTGCCCTGCTTCTCGGCGAACGTCACGTCGTAGGAGAATTTCTCGGTGAGGAACAGTCCCGAGAACGTCGCCGTCCACGTCCCGTCCTTGCCCTTGGTGGCGACGCACTTGAGCGTCCCCTTCGAGCCGGTTTTCTTGTTGTCCCACGTCCCCTCCCACGTCGTCGTGGCGTCGGCGGCCGCGGCGACCGTCGCGGCCGAGAGAACGAGCAGGGCGACGGCCAGTAAACGAGTCATCGGAAATCCCCCCGGTGTAGCCAGTGTCTTCACTCGTGATGAATGACGGCTTGGCCGCGGACCTTTCCGCATTTTGGCGGTGGCGGACGAAGAAATCCACGCTCACCCCGGCCCTGGGCTGTTTTCAACGTTCTCTTGCGTGGGTTTGGCGTTCATCCCGGTTCAAGGGGCCGGACGGCAAGCCAGTGACGGCCCCGCTGACGAAGGACGGGGCCAAGCGCCTCGTCAAGTCGCCGTCGTGGTCCGGCAAGCACCGCGACGCCAGTGGCGTTGTCCGCGTCGTCGCCCTGTCCGCGAACAAGACGGCCGCCGGGACGATGCGCCGCGAGATCGTTAACCGCGTTCAACATGAAAGGGCCGGGTTGGTCGACCCCAACGAGGGGACCGCCAAGAAGCCGTTGGCCGACCATGTTGCCGACTGGAAGGCCTCGCTGACGGCCAACGGACGGTCAGATGAGTACGTCCGACTGAAGACCGACCGGGTGTCCAAAACTTGTCTCGAGGGCGGCTTCACCTACTCGGCGGATATTTCGCCGGGGCCATTGGAGCGCTTTCTGACCGGCTTGAAGACCAAGGAGGACGGACTGAGCATCCAGACGGCCAACGACTGGCTGCAAGCGGTCCGCCAGTTCGTCCGGCGGATGGTCGCCGGCGTCGCGGCCGGCCGCCGCCACGAAAAACCGGCCGCCCGGAGTGCCGCCGCTTCCGCCGGCCTTGGCCGACACCTTGCGAGAGTTCGTGGCCGGGCGGGCGGGGCAGGCCGCCGGGGGGCCGGGGGCCGGTCGTCCCGCTCGGCGGACATGCTCAAGGAGGATTTGGCGCTGGCCAATATCCCGTACGTGGTTGACTCACCGGGCGGCCCGCTCCATTGTGACTTCCACGCCCTGCGATGGCCCTTCATCGCCAGTTTGGACCGGGCCGGCGTGACGCTCCGCCTCGCCATGCCGTTGGCCCGGCGCTCGGACCCGCAACTGACGGCCGCCCGGTACGGGAAAGCCCAAATCGGAGAGTTGTCGCAGGCCGTGAAGGCTCTGAAACAGGGCCGCCCACTCGCACCGCTGCTTGTACCTGCTTGTACCAAACTTGCACCCGGGAGCGATGGCTCAAAAGGTCATCCGATGGTGAATGAGGGTGAAAATAGGAGTGAAGGTCGAAGCCGAGAAAGTGTTGATGGCGAAAGAGGGGAAGAGATGGCGGGCGAAGCGGAGAGGGGGGGATTCGAACCCCCGGATAGGCTTTTGGCCCATCGCCGCTTTAGCAAAGCGGTGCTTTCGACCACTCAGCCACCTCTCCGGCCCCCATATCTTAATGGGCCGGGGAGGGTTGGCAAGGCGGGTTTGGCCAAGTCGGTCGGGGCCGGAAAAAGGCCCGGCCGGCGGGGCTTACCCCGCCGCCAGCAGTTCCGGGATCGCCTTGCCGTTCTGGACGATCGGGATCGGCCGGCCGGTGAAGTCGGGCAGGGCCACCTTCTCGTAGTCGATGCCCAAGTGGGCGTAGACCGTCGCCAGGAAGTCGTGCGGGCCGACGCGGCGCTCCGTCACTTCCTCGGCCCGGCGGTCGGTGGCGCCGATGACGCGGCCGGTCGGGATGCCGCCGCCGGCCCAGAGCATCGAGTTGGAATTGGGCCAGTGGTCCCGGCCCGGCTGGACGGCCCCGCTGGCGACGCCGCCGCCGCTGCTGGCGACGTGCGAGATTTTCGGCGTCCGGCCGAACTCGCCCGTTACCACGACCAGGACGCGGCGGTCGAGGCCGCGCTCGTAGATGTCCTCGATCAGGGCCGTCACCGCCCGGTCGAAGGTCGGCATGCGAAACTTGTAGGCGTCGAAAATGTGCTGGTTGACGGAATGGTCGTCCCAGTTGGCGACGCGGCCGCACAGGGGGCCGTCGAGCGTGCTGGTGACGATCTCGACGCCGGCCTCGACCAAGCGGCGGGCCATCAGCAATTGCTGGCCCCAAGCGTTGCGGCCGTAGCGGTCGCGCACCTTCGGGGTTTCCAGGTTCAGGTCGAACGCCTCGGCTGCCTTCGCGCTGGTCAACAGGTTGAGGGCCTGGCCCTCGAAGCGGTCCATGGACTCCATCGTGCCGGACTGGTCCAGGTCGCGGCGCAGCGTGTCGAAGCTCTTGTGCAGGCCGGCGCGGTCCGCCATGCGGCCCAGTTGGCCGGGGTCGCGGAGGCCGACGTTCGGCACGCGGAACTCGGGGTTATTCGGGTCGCCCAGGACGGCGAACGGGGCGTAACTCTCGCCGAGGTAGGCGGGGCCAGCGATGCCGAAGCCGTCGTAAGTGCTGATCGGGTTGACGCCGACGTAGTTGGGCATCGCCCGCCGCGCGTCGTAGCGCAGGCGGTGGGCCACGGTCATGAAGTCCGGGAAGGCCGGCTTCATCTTGTCCTGGCGGTCCGGGTCGCCGGTCAGCAGTTGCAGCGACCCGGCCGGGTGCCCGCCGCCGGTGTGGGCCATCGACCGCAGCACCGTGAACTTGTCCGCGATCTTGGCGTGCAGCGGCAACAGTTCGCCGACGCGCAGACCGGGCGTTGTCGTGGCCAGACTGCCGAACGGCCCGCGGTAATCGGCCGGGGCGTCCGGCTTCGGGTCGTAGGTCTCCAGTTGACTCCCGCCGCCGCGCAACCACACGACAATCACGGCCGTGCGTTCGCCGGAAGTCGGCCGCGCCGCCTCGGCCCGCAGTCGATGCAACGCCGGCAAGGACAGCGCCCCGAACGCCGACAGCCCGAGCTTCAAAAACTCCCGGCGCCGCGGCCCGCGAGGACGGTCAGCGGGCGTGGCTGGTCGCATGGACATGAGCAAAGGTCCGGGGATAATGGGGACGGCCGGCGGCGGGCCGATGGGTGGGAACTGTTACTGTCTCAGAACGGTGGCCGGTTGTCAACCGGGCGGCCGGGCCGGTTGACAGCGGAGGGCGGATGCGGGACAATCGCAACATCGTTGATTCAAAAGGAGGGACGCCCGATGCCAACGGCTCAGAGGCAAGCGGAACTCGACGAGATTGGCCGTGTCGGGATGGAGACGTACTACCGCCTCGTCCGGCCGCACCTGCGCAAAGAAGACGAGTTCAAAGAATTGGTCTTCGATATTGACACCGGGGACTACGAGATTGACCGGAAGGAACAAGAGGCCTATGCCCGCCTCCGGGCCCGCCGGCCCGCCGGCCGCTTCTACGGCCTCATCGTCGGCTACACCATCGGCGGCTCGTTCTGCGGCCTGAGTGACAAGTACCGGGATCCGTTGGAATGACGGGTTACGTCACCGCTCGCCGTATCCCCCTCCTACCCTTGCGGGTGCGCGGCCCGGCCGCGCCGCCCGTTGACATCGTGGCCGTGCTGGACACCGGCTTTACCGGCGACCTCGCGCTTCCCGCCGCAACCGCTGCCGCCCTCGGCTTGACGCCGGCGTACACCCGGCCGTATTTTTTGGCCGACGGCTCGATGGTGGACGTTGAAATTTTTGACGCCGAAGTCGAGTGGGGGCCGGGATGGCGGGCCGTGAAAGCGCTCGCCATCGGCCCGGACCCCGCGGTCGGCATGGCCTTATTGGAAGACCACAAACTGTTTATGGAAGTCATCGCGGCCGGCGTCATCGACATCCAGCCAATGCCGTGACGGCCGTTACTTCAACGCCTTCACTTTGATATTCTTGAACCAGCACGGCGAGCCGTGGTCTTGCAGGCCGACGTAGCCTTTTGTCGGGTGGTCCTTGTACGCCACGTCGAACTTGTGGGCGCTGCCGTCGGCGCGGACGTTCGGCTTGGGCCACTCGGCCGTGTCCATCGTCGTGACGACTTCGCCGTTGAGTTCCACCGTAATCTTGGTGCGGTCGCTGGTGATGACCATGTGGTTCCACTCGCCAATTGGCTTCATGGCGTTCTTGCTCGGCTTCACCAAGTCGTAGACGGCCCCGGTGTCGTGGTAGCCGGCGGCCGTCGTGTCGTCGATGGCGATCTCCATGCCGTTGAACCCCACGTCCTTGCCGAGTCGCGGGGTGAGCGTTGACGTGCGGATGAACACGCCGCTGTTGCACTTCTTGCTGATCTTGAAGTCGAGCGCGAGGGCGTAGTTCTCCAGAGGCTCCTTGTAGACCATCATGTAATGGCCGGACTTGTGCGGGTTGATCGCCCCGTCTTCGACCGGAACCTTGCTCGGCTGACTCGCGCTGGTCATCCAGCCGTCGAGCGTCTTGCCGTCGAACAGCAGGCGCCAGCCGGCGGCCTTCTCCTGGGCCGTCAGCTCGTTGTCGGCGGCCGCGCCCGGCATCGCGAGCAGGGCCAGGGCCGTCAGCGTCAGGAGTGTCTTGCCCATGCCAAAGCCGTCCGGGAGAGTGAGGGAACGGGCGGTGTTAGTGTACGGGACCGGCGAGCGGGGCGGATTGACAACCGCGGCGGGTTGCGGGACAATTCCGATATAGATGTTGACCGGAGACCCGCCGATGACCGCCATGCCGACGAAAGAGGAACTCGACGAGATCGGCCGCGTCGGGATGGAGACGTACCGCCGTCTCGTCCGGCCGCACCTGCGCAAGGAAGACGAGTTCAAGGAACTGTTGTTTGACGTGGACACGGGCGACTACGAGATCGACAAGGATTCAAAAGCGGCTTATAACCGCCTTCGGGCCAGGCGCCCGGACGGCCGCCTCTTCGGTCTCATTGCCGGGTACACCATCGGGGGATCGCTCGGCGGGGGAATTGAAAAGTACCGGGACCCACTGGGATGACCGGATACGTCACCGCCCGGCGGGTTCCCCTCCTGCCGCTCCGCGTTCGCGGCCCGGCCGGGCCGCCGGCGGATTTCCTCGCCCTGTTGGACACGGGATTCGCCGGCGAATTGTCGCTCCCGCCGGCCATCGCCGCCGCGATGGGGTTGGTCGCGAAATTCTCGCCGTCGTTCACACTGGCCGACGGTGCATCGGTGTCGGTGCCAATCTGTCATGCAGAAGTGGAGTGGGGACCGCGGTGGCGCCCCGTTGAAGTATTGATGATCGGCCCCGACCCGGCGGTGGGCATGGCCCTCTTGGAAGACCACAAGGTGTTCATGGAAGTCATCGCGGCCGGCGTCATCGACATCCGGCCGATGCCGTGACGGCCCGCGTCAGTGGACCGACACCGGCTCCGCGGCTTCCACTCCCGGGACCGAGGGCGGCGTCCACGGGATGTCCGGGCGGGTGGCGCGGATGGCGGCGCGCATGTCGTGGACGAGGAAGCTCACGTTGCGGTCGTCGAAGAACTCCATGTGCCCGGCCGGGACGGTGAACGTGTCCACCGGGCCGGCGACCCAGTCTTCCCAGCCCAACAGCAAATCATCGTGCGTCGTCGCGGCCCACATCTCCTGTTGGTCCGACCGGGCGACCACAAGCGGCGCGTGTAGTTTGCCCGCGGGCCAGTAGCGCTTGCTCGCCCGCTCCAGGCCGGCCCACACGCGGCGGATGACCTCCGCGGACAGCCCCGTGATGCCGGGGTAGTCGGGCAAGTCGAGGTGGCCGTACCCGGCCGCCGACAGCGTCCGGTGCCGCAGGTTCTGAAGCCGTTGGCGCAGGTAGCGCCACTTGCTGCGGAGGCCGGACCCGAACAGGAAGTTCTTGCCGTGGATGGCCAGGCGCACCGGCCACGACCGCTTGCGCGGGTAGCCGGGGGCGAACGTGTCGAACACGATCACCTTGGCGACCGCGAGGCCGCGGGCCTCCATGAGCCGGGCCACCTCGTAGGCCACCAGCCCGCCGACGGAATAGCCGGACAGCACGTACGGCCCCTCGGGGCGGTGGTGCAGAATTTCGGGCAGGTAGCGGGCGGCGATGTCCTCGATGCGGTCGAGCGGCGGCTCCGTGCCGTCCACGCCGACGGCCTTCATGCCGTAGGCCGGGAACTCGGCCCCGAGCAGCCGGGAGAACCGCTGGAACGCGAAGACGTGCCCGCCGGCCCCGGCGATCATGAACAGCGGCGGGTACGGCCCCTCTTCGTTGAGCGGGACGACGCAGCCGTGGCCGAGTTCCAGCTTCTGCTGGATCATGACGGCCAATTCGCGGACGGTCGGGGCCGCGAGGAGGGCGGCCAGTTTCAACTCGAAGCCGAGGTACTGCTGCACGCGGGCGACCAGTTCGGCCGCCTTCAATGAGTGGCCGCCGAGGTCGAAGAAGTTGTCGTCCCGGCCGACGGCGCCGGCGCCCAGCACCTCGGAGAACGCCTCCGCGATGGTCGCTTCCAGGTCGTTCGCCGGCGGCTCCTTTGGCTTGGCGGCCCGCGTCGGCTGCGCTTGGCTCGGCGGCTTCAGCGCGCCGCGGTCCACTTTGCCGTTCGGCGTCAGCGGCAGGGCGTCCAGGAAGACGAACGTCGCCGGCACCATGTAGTCCGGCATCCGGCCGCGCAGGTGCGCCCCCAGTTCGTGCGTATCGACCTTGCGGCGGGCGACGACGAAGGCCACCAGCCCGACCACGCCGTCGGCGCCGCGGAACGCCTTCACCACGGCGTCGCGGACGCCCGCGTGCTGGCTCAGGCCCGCCTCGATCTCACCGAGTTCCACGCGGTAGCCGCGGACCTTCACCTGGTGGTCGATGCGGCCGAGGAATTCAATCGTGCCGTCCGGCCAATACTTGGCCAAGTCGCCGGTCTTGTACAGCCGCTCGTTGGGCCGGAACGGGTCGGCGATGAAGCGCTGGGCCGTCAACTCCGGGCGGTTCAGGTAGCCGTCCGCGAGGCAGAGGCCGCCGATGTGCAGTTCGCCGGGCGTCCCCACGTCCGCGGGCCGAAGATGTTCGTCCAGAATGTGGTACACCGAATTGCGGATCGGCTTGCCGTAGGGGATGCTGGCCCACGACGGGTCCACGGCTTCCACCGGGTACCAGTTGGACCAGATCGCCGCCTCCGTCGCCCCGCCGAGGCTGACGACCTTGGCGTTCGGGAACGTGCCCCGCACCTGGTCCGGCAGCGTGACGGGGATCCAGTCCCCGCTCAACATCACCAACCGCAGGGTGGCCGCGCCCTCGGCGGGGTGGAAGAACGGCACGAGTTGTTGCAGGGCGGCCGGGGCCGAGTCCCACATGGTGACGGCGCCGCCGTGCAGCAATTCCGCGAGGCGCTGCGGGTCGCGCAGTTCGGTCTCGGTGGTCACGTACAGCGAGCCGCCAGCCCCGAGGACGCCGAAGATGTCGTACACCGACAGGTCGAAGCTCAGGGACGTGACGAACAGCAGACGGTCGGCCGGGCCGACGTTCAGGGTCTGGTTCACCCAGTCGACGGTGTTGACCGCCGCCTTGTGCCGGACGACGACCCCCTTCGGCCGGCCGGTCGAGCCGGACGTGTAAATCACGTAGGCGACGTGGTCCGGCGTGGCGAGGCCGGCCGGCACGGCTTCACTTTCGGCCATCGGCCGGTCGATCACGAGGAATTGCCGGTCGCCCGCGGGGATGCGGTCGGCGAGGGCCGACTGCGTGACGATGACCTTCGCCCCCGAGTCGTCCGCCATGAATTGCAGGCGGTCGGCCGGGTAGGTGGCGTCGAACGGGACGTACGCCCCGCCGACGTGGGTGACGGCCAGCACGGCGGCCACCATGTCCGGCGACCGGCTCAGGCACACGCCGACGAAGTCGCCCGGCTTCACGCCCAGCGCCAACAAGCGGGCGGCGATCTGGTCGGCCCGGCGGCGAAGCTGGCCGTAGGTGACCGACTCGTTCTTGGTGACGAGCGCGACGGCGTCCGGCCGGCCGGCCGCTTGGCGCCGGAAGGCGTCGGGCAGCGTGTCGGCGTGCGGGTACGGGGCGGCCGTGTCGTTCCAGTCGCGCAAGATTCGGCGGCGCTCGTCGGGAGACATCAGCGGGATTTCCCCGATCTTCAGGGTCGGGTCGGCGGTGGCGTGTTCGAGGACGGTCATGAACCGTGAGACCATTCTATGAATGTCGACCGCGGCGAAGAGGGCCGAATCGTACTCGATCCAGCCCCAGACGCTGTCGAACGGGCCGTCCTCCAGGACGAGGCGGATGTCGAACATGCTGGTGCCGTTGTGCACCGGCATATTCGTGAGCCGCACGCGCGAGAACCGCTCCGGCAGGATGCGGACATTTTGATAATAGAACGCCGTCTGGAAGAATGGCTGCCGGGCCGGGTCGCGGGCCGGGCGCAGTTCCTCGGCCAGCAAGTCGATGGGCGCGTCTTGGTGGACAAAGGCGTCGAAGCGCGTCTGCCGGACGCGCTCCAGCACGTCCCGGAACGTCGGGTCGCCCGCGAGGGAGGTGCGCAGGACCAGCATGTTCGTGAACATGCCGATCAGCGGCTCCGTCTCCGGGCGGGTGCGGCCGGCGACCGGGGAGCCGACGGCGATGTCCGTCTGCCCGGTGAGCCGGGCCAGCACGACCTGCCACGCGGCGAGGCCGATCATGTAGCGGGTGACGGACTCTTGCCGGCCGAGCTTGTCGATGGCGCCGAGCAGCTTCCGCGGCACGAGGAACTGGTGATACCCGCCGTCGCAGGCCCGCTCGGCCGGCCGCGGCTTGGCGAACGGCAAGTCGAGGGCCGGGATCGGCCCGGCGAGGTGCCGCTTCCAATAGCCCACATGGTCGCGGACGGCCGGCGTGGCGAGGTGGCCTTCCTCCCACCGGGCGTAGTCGCCGTACTGGATCGGCAGGGGCGGCACGTCCGCGGGCCGGCCGGCCTTGGCGGCCTCGTAAAAAGTTTCCAAGTCCTTGAACATGACGCCGAACGACCAGCCGTCCGTGACTGTGTGGTGGAAGTTCATGCCCCACAGGTACTCGTCCGCGCCGGTGCGGTACAGCCGCACGCGGTACAGGCGGTGGCCGGCGAGATCGAACGGCATGCCCGCGTCGGCGACCGCCTCGGCCAGCGCGGCGGCTTGCCGTTCCGCGGCCGGGCGCGGGCGCAAGTCGATCACCGGCAACTCGAACCGCTCCGGGTGGCCAACCACTTGCCACAGTTTGCCGTCGGCCTGTTCCAGCCGCGTGCGGAGGATGTCGTGCCGGGCTTCGAGTTGCTCGTAAGCCGCGCGGAGGACCTCCACGTCGAGCGGGCCTTGGCAGCGCATGAGGAAGGGGACGTTGTAGACGGCCGGCCGGCCCATGGTCTGGTCCATGAACCACAGGCGCCGTTGCCCCCGGCTGGCCGGGTGGCGGTCCGTAGAACGGTCCGCCTTGATCGGGGCCGCTTCGCCGTCCGGCCCGCCGATGGCGGCCCGCAACAAGTCGCTGAGGCCGCGCGCGGTCCGGGCCGTGAACAGCTCGGCCTCCGTGACCTTCACCCCGAGTTGTTGGCCGACGCGAGTGAGGATCATCACGGCCGACAGGGAGTCCCCGCCGAGCTCGAAAAAGTCCTCGTCCGGCCCGACCGAATCGAGTTGCAGCACGTCGGCCCAAATGCCCGCGACGGTGGCCGCGAGGGCGAGGCGAACGGCGGCGGTCGGGGCGTCGGCCACCGGGTCGCCGAGGTCGGTAAATATGACGGCCTCCCCGCGGTCGTCGCGGGGGGCACCGTCCAAGAGGGCCATCACAGTGTCTCAGCGAGTGCGGGCGTCAGCGGCGAACGCCCAATGGTCGTGGCTAATCGGTCCAACCGATTCAACTCTTTTAACTATCCCAGAATGCAGAATCATTGCAACCTAAATTCACGGCGCCGGCCAGATACTACCCAATTCCGTAGTGCGCATTTGTTAAGATGGGTAACAATCCACGCGCGATTGGGGAGAATTGGCCCCTGGCGCCGGCATATCCGGGGGAGTTTTCCCATTCAACCCATTTGGCCGAGCGTCAATGACACCGCCGCGAGGCGGTCTTGTTGGAGTTCCGCCTTCAGGCGGTCTTGGACCTGACACCCTCGAGCGGCCGGCGAACCGAGTCTTCGAGGGTTCGCCTTCGTGGGGTGACACCTGTTCGCCCAAGGGGTCGGGCTTCGAAGACTCGCCCTCAGCCGCTTTACTCCGGAAGCCCCTCCAGTCGCTAACGCTTCTGGCTCGCCCCCTCGCGGCGCTCGGCCGCGAAGACGCTGGCGCCAAGTTGACGATCCCCCCTCCCCGGCCGATATTGCACTTCACGTCGCCCGGCCCGAAAAAGTTCTCTCCAGAGGTTCACTATGATGAGTTCCCTGCGCGCGGCCGTCGCCGCACTGACGGTGTTCGCCGGCTCCCTCTCTGCCGCGGACGTTGACGTGAAGGTGGGCGACAAGGCCCCGGCGTTCGAGAGCGTGGACGACCAGGGCAAGGCGTGGAAGTCCGCGGACCACGTCGGCAAGAAAGTCCTCGTCGTCTACTTCTACCCGGCCGACCTGACCGGCGGCTGCACCAAGCAGGCCTGCGCCTTCCGCGACGACATGGGCAAGCTGACCGACAAGAACGTCGAAGTCGTCGGCGTCAGCGGCGACACCGTCGCCAACCATCAAGTCTTCAAGAAGCTGCACAAGCTGAACTTCCCGCTGCTCGCCGACGAGAAGGGCGACGTGGCCAAGGCCTTCGGCGTCCCGGTGTCGGCCGGCGGCGTCGCCAAGGGCAAGGACGCGGACGGCAAGGCCGTCGAACTGACGCGCGGCGTGACGGCAAAGCGGTGGACGTTCGTGATCGACAAGGACGGCACGGTCGTCCACAAGAACATCGCCGTGAAGGCCGCCGACGACAGCAAGGACGTGCTGGCGGTGATTGAGAAGTTGGCGAAGTAAGGGTTGGCTTTATAGCTCCAACGGGGCGCCCGTCCCAACTCCGCTCATCGCCCAAAAAATCTTGAGCCGCCCCCTCCCCCGCCGGCACTTATCAAACAGAGTCGAACCGTGCCGGGGAGGAGGAGCGCATGTCCGCCCGATCCATCGAGGGGTTGAAGCAATACCTCCGCCGGTTGTGCGACGAGGCCTCGCCGCCGGAAGACGCCGTGCTGCTGAGCCGCTTCGTGACGGCCAACGACCGCGAGGCGTTTGAATTGCTGGTCGCCCGCCACGGCCCGATGGTGTTGGGGACCGCCCGGCGCTTGGTCGATCACGCCCATGACGCCGAAGATGTCTTCCAAGCCGTGTTTCTCAGTCTGGCCCGGCTGGCGAACACGATCCGCCAAGGCGGCACGCTCCCGGCATGGCTTCACAAGGCCACTTGCCGGGTCGCGGCGAAAGTCCGCAAAAAACGAATTCCCGGCCCAAAAGAAAAGCCGCCGGAGCCAAGCGAACAGGTCGGCCCGGAAGCCGAACTGGCTTGGCGGGAAGTTCGCCAAGCCCTCGACGAGGAATTGCAGCGCCTGCCGGAGCGGCTGCGCTCGCCCCTGTTGTTGTGCTACCTGTCCGGCTTGACCCGCGATGAGGCGGCCAAGCAACTCGGCTGGTCGCTCGGCACGTTGAAGCGGCGCATGGAAGAAGGCCGCAAGGCCCTGCGAGATCGCTTGGACCGCCGCGGCATCGGCGTCGTGAGTCTCGCCCTCACGGTCTTGGCCCCCGAAACCCTGCAAGCGGCGGTGAGCCAGTCGCTTTTCGACTCCTCTCTCGACATGATTTTCTCCCCGGGGCCGGCCGTGCCCGCGACGGTTTCTTCCCTCGTTCTCAACTCCTCCGAAATCACGAAAGGCCTTGCCATGAAATCACTCCTCGCGGCACTCATCACCGTCGGCGTCGGCGTCGGCCTCTACGCCGGGGCGGGCCAAGCCGACCCGCCGAAGAAAGCGGAAGAGAAGAAGGAAGACGTGAAGCCAACGCCCGAAGACAAGGTCGCGGAAGGGGACGACCCCTTGCCGGCCGGCAGCGCGCTCCGCTTCGGGACGGCCCGGTTCCGATACGGATGGGACGTGAAAACCTTGGCTGTTTCCCCTGACGGCAAGGCGGCCTTCGCCACCAACGACAACCATTTGCCCGTCGTCTTTGACCTCGGCACCGGCCGGGTGCGGTTTACGATGGACATCGGGAGCATCGAAGTCGGCAAGTACTCCCCGGACGGGAAGGCGCTTGTCCTCAGGCAGGGTTACGACCTGTACGTCCGGGACGCCGCCACCGGAAAGGAACTCCGGACGATCCACGGGCCGCGCACGGATTCGTGGGGCAGTCAACTCCTCGAAGTCACGCCGGATGGCAAGGCCGTTGCCGTCACTTCCCGGCAGAAGTTCATTCACTTGATCGACTTCGAGACCGGGAACGCGATCCGCGATTTCTCGCTGGAGAACCCGGAATCGGCCCTCCCGGCCAGTTTCGCGGGGGTTCAAGCCGTCGCCTTCACGCCGGACGGCAAGCGGATGGCGAGCGGCGGGTACGAAAACGACAAGGACAACTACTTCGCCCGCATCTGGGACGTGGAGACCGGCAAGGAACTTCGCCGCGCCATGCTCGGGAAGGCGGGCTACGGCGTCGGGTGTCTGGCGTTCTCCCCGGACGGGAAGACGCTGGCCACCCTCGGCACGCAGGCCGGCGTGATCCTCCGCCTCTTTGACGTGGAGACCGGCAAGGAACGCAAGGCGTTCCCGAAGGACGGCGACCGGCGGACGGAACCCGGCAGCATTGCCTTTTCGCCGGACGGCAAGACGGTGGCCGCCGCCCGCGGCTCGGTCCGCCTGTACGACACGGCGACCGGGGAGGAGCGGCTGTGCATCGACCAGCGGGCCAGCCATCTGCACTTCACGGACGGCGGCAAGACGCTGACCGGCGCCGTCTCGGGGGCCATCTACCGCTGGGACACGGCCACCGGAAAATTGCTGACGCCCGAGGCCGGGGACAGCGCCGTCGAGCAAGTCCTCGTCTCCGCCGACGGCCGCCGGGTCGTCACGCGCGGTCAAGGCGGCGACGCCCACATTTGGGACGGCGCCACCGGCAAGCACCTCCGCCGATTCGAGGCTACATTGTGGCAGAGCGGCATGGCGATCAGCCCCGACGGCCGGCTGCTCGCGTGGCCAATTGATGACGACAACGTCACATTCACCGTACCCCAGGAACCCCGCTCGAACATCTACGGCTCACGCGTCCGCCTGTACGACATCGCCGCGGACAAAGTGATCGACCGCTTCCCCGCGTTCAAGGGGGCCGCCCAGGACGTGGCGTTCACTGGCGACGGCAAGAAGTTGGTCAACGTAGACAGCTACGGGGGCACGGTGCGGATTTGGGATGTGGAAGCCGGGAAGGAAGAGCGAAGTTTCTCCGTGATGTTGGCCGCCCCGAAGGGCAAGGTCTACCGTGTGCATCGGCCGACGCTTTCGCCGGGCGGCCGGGTCGCGGCATTGACCTACGAAGAGGCGGACACCGACGGCATTGAACGGTTGGGCCGCGGGCTGATAGGCCCCCCCCAAATCGTCCGCCTGTGGGACGTGGCGAGCGGGAAAGAACGCCCGCCACTCGACGGCGGCGACCCCATTGCCGGCGCGTTTTCACCCGACGGCCGCCTCGTCGTCACGCACGGCGGGAACTTCGTCTTCGAGACGGCCACCGGCCGGCGCGTCGCGGCCCTGCCCGACGAGCCGTACGTCTGGGCTGCCGCCTTCTCACGTGACGGCCGACTGCTGGCGACCGCCATCACCGGCGGCGTGATTCAACTCTGGGAAGTGGCGACGTGGACCAAGCGCAACGAGTTCAAGGGCTACGAGGGCCAATCCGTCACCCTGGCTTTCGGGCCGGGCGGCCGCCTCTTCACCGGAAACGTTGACACGACCACTCTGGCGTGGGACACGAAGCCGCCGCGGGCCGCGGCTTCCGTGTCCCTCGAATCCGCGTGGGCCGACTTGGCGACGAGGGAAGCCGCCGTGTCGTTCCGCACGGCGGGGCGGTTCCTGGCGACGCCGGCGGAGACGGTGAAGCTCTTCGCCGTGACGATCAAGCCCGCCGCGGCCCTCGACCCCAAGCGCGTTCAGCGCTTGATCGCGGACCTCGGCGCCGACGAGTTCGCCGTCCGCGAGGCGGCCTCGAAAGCCCTCCTCGACTTGGACGAACAAGCGGTCCCGCACCTCGAAGCGGCGCTCACCGGCGCGGCGTCGGCCGAAGTCCGCGACCGCGTGAAGCGGATCCTCGACCAAAAGCGGGCGACCCCGTTGGCCTTGGATCAACTCCGCCAACTCCGCGGCGTGACGGTCTTGGAACAGATCGCCGACGGCGACGCGAAAGCCTTGCTGAAGAAGTGGGCCGCCGGCCCGGTCGGGGCAATGCTGACGACGGAGGCGGCGGCGGCACTCCAGCGGCTCGGGCAGTAATACGGCCGGCCGGTTTTTCACCCTGGAGGGGTGACAGCCATTAGCCCCGGGTCGCGCTTCGCGCACCCGGGGA
>JAYUGD010000364.1:0-5592 GCA_043767785.1 Zavarzinella sp.
CGCCCCCCGCTCGCCAAGTGGCCCCCTCAAAACCACCGCTTCCAGTAAAAGAAGCCGACGAACCCGACGGCCAGCAGGCCCATCATCCCGAGCGCCATAAAGTAGCCGGTCTCCCACTCCAGTTCCGGCATGTGTTTGAAGTTCATGCCGTAGATGCCGCTGACGAGCGACATGGGCAGGATCACCGTGGACACCATCGCCATCGCCTTCATGATGCCGTTGAGCTTGTTGGCGGTGGCCGCCAAGTGCGTCTGCATCAGGTCGCTCACCATTTCGCGGGCGCCTTCGGTCAGTTCCGTGTACCGCACCAGGTGGTCGTACACGTTGCGGTAGTAGGCCATTTCGCGGTCGTCCACCAGTTCGAACTCGCCGCGGATCAGCCGGGCCAGCACCTCGCGCTCGAGGATCAGCGTCTTGCGGAACAGCACCACCCGGCGTTTCAGGCGGATGAGTTCGGAGAGCGTCTTCCGGGCCGGCGTGTCGTACAGGTCAGTCTCGATGTCATCCAGCCGCTCGACCAAGCGGTCGATTTCCGGGGCGTAGTCGTCCACCATGCCGTCCAAGATCAAGTGGTACAAGTAGTCCGGGCCGCGCTTCGCCTGTTGCGGGTGGCGGTCCAGGAACTGCCGCACCCGCGTCACGGAGGCCGACGGCTGGTAATGGTGCGTGACCAGTAACTGCCGGGTCAGGACGGCGCTCAGTTGCGTGCCGCCGGCCGTGATCTCGGCCAAGGACTCGTCCAGCTTTTGCGGGTCGCCCAGCGGGTTGACGATCACGAACAGGTAGTCGTCGAACTCCTCCACTTTGGGGAGGTGCAGCCCGTCGCCCGGCTCGCGGCGCGGCTTGGTGATGTCCTCCACGGTCAGCGGGTGCAGGCAGAGGATGCGTTCGAGGAACTTGGCATCCTCCTCCGGCGTCGGGGCCTCCATGTCGATCCACCAGACTTCGCCCTCGGGGACGCCGCACTTGTCCGGCAAGTCAGGGGCGGTGGTCCACTGGCCGGAATTCGAGGTGGGGTCCCAGCGGTAGAGGGTGATCATGAGGGAGTCGCTTGAGAAAACGAAAGGCGTTCACCACAAAGGCACGAAGGGGGACACAAAGATACACGGAGAATGACCGAGAAATATTTTTTGCCTTCTTCGTGCGTCTTTGTTTGGCTTCGTGCCTTTGTGGTTCATCTTGTCTTCCGCTCCGACTTAGTCGTTGTGTCCGCCCGCCCGCATCGGCTAGAATGCCCCGAATAATATTCCCGCCCGAACCGTCTGAGTTCAGGGAGTGTAGGCGACGCCATGCTTTCCGTCACCGGGCCGACGACATCTGACAGCGACGACGCCCTGCTGGCCCGGCACCGGGCCGGGGACGCGGCCGCGCTCAACGCGCTGTTCCTGCGCCACCGGGACGCCGCGTACCGCGTCGCGTACCGGCTGTTGAGCCACAAGGAAGACGCCCTCGACGCCGTGCAGGACGGGTTCGTGAAGGCGATGCAGCACATCGGGCGGTTCGAGCAGCGGTCGTCGTTCAAGACGTGGCTGATGCGCGTGGTGAGCAACGCGGCCCTCGACTTCGGCCGGGCCAGACGGCGCCGGGACCAGTTGAAGCTGGCCGCCGGCGGGCAAGCGGCCCCGGAGCCGCCGGGGCACGAGCCGCAAGTGGTGATGGAGGGGGCGGAACTCCGCGAACGGCTCGACGGCGCCTTGGGGCAGCTCCCCGAGCAACAGCGCCGCACGTTTGTCCTCCACATGGACGGGGGGATGAGTTACCGGGAAGTGGCCGAGACGCTGGAAATTTCCCTCGGCACCGTGATGAGCCGGCTGTTCTACGCCCGGCAAAAGTTGAAGGCCCTGCTGGCGGACCGAGTACCCACATGACCCGCCCCCCCGAGGACGATTTGCCGCCCGAACTGTTGGCCGCCTACGCCGACGGCGAACTGCCGCCGGGCATGGAAGAGCGCGTCGCCCGCTGGTTGGCCGACCACCCCGAGGCGTTGCGGACGGCCGACGACCAAGCCGGCCTGTCCCCGACCAACGAATTCCTGATGGACGAGTTGGCCGTGCCGATGCCGACGCCCCGCGAGTGGGCGGCGTGCCAAGCCGGCATCCGCGAAGAGTTGGCGAAGCCGCGACGGGACTGGGGCTTCAAGCCGTTTGTCGTCGGCTATGCCGCGGCCGCTGGCCTCTATCTGGCACTGTTCATCGGGTCGTTGATCCAAAGACCGCCGTTGGCCGTCGTCATGCCAGACGACGAACAAGACGGCGAGATGCTCGTCCTCGCCGGCCGCGACGACATCGAAATCCTGAGCATGCCCGAGGCGGCCGCCCCGCTGCTGCTCGTCGGCCAGTTGCCGTGGGACGAGGACTTGGTGCTGGCGCGGGCGCACGAGTTGGAGTACATTGGCGTGGGGAGCGACGCGGACGGCCACTTCCCCGACGTGCCGCGGGACCCGACCTCCGACGAAGCCCCGCTGCTGTGGACGCCCGCCGCCCCGTGACAGAACACCCGACCATGACCCGCCCCGCCTTTTACGGTTCCCTCTTGTGCTGCGTGGCCGCCGCACTGCCGGTTACTGGCCGGGCCGAGGAGAAGGAGACCGTGAAGGTCACGGTGCTATCCATTCTGGCCAGCACGACGGACACCTTCATCGACAAGCGGCTGGCGGACTTCGCCAAGGAAGTGCAAAAGAAGAACCCGGGCCTGACCGGCTTCCGCGTCGAGAAGACCAGCGTCGGGAAATTGGCCCTCGGCATCACACAGCCGCTCCCGCTCGCGGACGGCCAGACCCTGGACGTGACGGCCAACGCCGCCAAGGCGGACGAGGGCAAGATCACCCTGACGATCAAGCCGCCGAAACTCGACCAGATCACCTACAACTGCGTGTGCGATCGCTTCTTCTCGATGGCGACGCAGCATTTCACCAAGGACAAGGAACAATTGTTCATCGCGGTGACGGCCAAGCCGTGCCCGGCGCCGGAGAAGGAAACGCCCAAGGCGAAGTGACTGTCGCTTCTTCACACGAAAATCCCGCATTCCGGGCCGCGACCACTCAATCGCCGGTATAATCCCATCAACCGCTGCCGCCGGACCCGGCGCCCGGCCAACTCTCCACTGGCGTGTAAATTTTTCACCGCTCCCGGCGCCGGTCGCTTGACTCCGCCCGGCGCGCGGTTACTCTTGTAGCGAGTATCACCACCGCTTCCGTTGTTCCGGTCATGCCCGCCATGCCGGAATTGGGGTCGCCGCGTTCGACCCCCGCCCGCGCCTCGACCTTCCTTGTGACAGGGCCGCCGATGACCTCCAAGATTTCCGCCGACGCCACGACCTCCGAAGTGGCGGCGGCCGACGCCGCCGCGGCCGCGGCCGCCAACGAGCGCCGCAAGCGGACGATCCCCGTCGCCGTGGACCGCCGCCGGGCCAACGCGGCCGAGAAGCGGCGGACCAGTGAGCGCCGTCGGCTTATCGACCCGACCACCTGCGAGCGCGACTATACGGACGACGAGACGCTCTTCATGAAGTCGATGGAGCGGTACAAGCGCGAGAACCGCCGCCCGTTCCCGACGTGGAGCGAAGTGCTGGAAGTGCTGGTGTCCCTGGGCTACCGCAAGGTCGCCGAAGAGGGCGCCCTCCCCGGCAAGAAGAACGACGAAGCCATGAAGGCGTGACCGGCGCCATTTCGCCGAGGGCCGTAATCCCGCCCTTAAACCCGGCAAAAAGAACGACGAAGCCATGAAGGCGTGACCGGCCGATTTTCCACTCGCTATACTGACCCCGCACGATCACCTGCGGGGCCTCCTCCCATGTCCTTTCTCGACGGTCTCATCGGCAACCTGCGGGGCAACGCCCTGCTGTACATCATTTGCGGCTTCGGCATCGTCGGGGCCGTCAAGTACATGGGCGACGCGCCGAAACAGAAGAAGTTCGCCATCCTCGGCTTCTGCCTGATCGGCGGCGGCCACCTGGCCGGCCTGATGCACAGTTTGCTGCACGCCGTCATCGTCGGCCCCCCGCCGATGGGCTTTGACGACCACAAGGCGTACATGGAGCGCATCCAACTCTACGGCACCCTGTCCGGCGTCCTGTCCTTCCTCCTCGGGGCCGTCCACGCCGCCGGCGTCGGCGCCCTGCTGTACGCCCTGCTCGCCGACAAGATGACCATCTCGGCCGCCAAGCCGAAACGCCGCAGCCGCCGGGACGACGACGCGGACGACGACGACGACGACCGGCCGCGGGGGCGCCGGAGAGATGAGGATGACGACCGGCCGCGGTCGCGGCGACGGCGGGACGAGGACGATTGAGTGGCAATTATTTTAGCCGTGACGCTCCGAAGCGTCGCGGCTAAACAATACGGGAACTCGTCACGCCCCCGTGAATAGCCCCTTGATGACCGCCCCGCGGTTGAGTTGCACCGGGCGGTTCAGGCGGTCGCGGACCTCGACGGCCGGATCCACGCCAAGCACGTCGTACACGGTGGCCCCGAGGTCGTCCGGGCTGAACGGCGTCGTCGTGGGGTAGGCGCCGGTCTTGTCCGACTTGCCGATCACTTGGCCGCCGCGGACGCCGGCCCCGGCGAACAGGCCGCTGAAGCAGGCGGCCCAATGGTCGCGGCCGCCGTCCTTCACGTTCACTTTCGGCGTCCGGCCGAACTCGCCGATCACCACCACCAGCGTGTCGTCCAACATGCCCATGTTGGTCAGGTCGTCGAGCAGGGCGGACACGCCCTTGTCGGTCGGCGGCAGCAGGTCTTTTTTCAGCCGGCCGAAGTTGTTGCTGTGCGAGTCCCAGTTCTGCACCTTGCCCATGTTGGCCTGCACGACCGGCACGCCGGCCTGCACCAGCCGCCGGGCCAGCAGCAGCGACTGCCCGAACATGTGCCGGCCGTAGCGGTCGCGGGTCTCGGCCGTTTCCCGCGTCAGGTCGAATGCCTGGCCGACCTTGCCGGAGGTCAGCATGGCGAACGCTTTTTCTTGTTGCTCCGTGAGCCGACGGCTCTCGGCGACGGCCGCCAGTTGCGCCTGCCCGCGGTTCATTTCACGCAACAGGGCTTGGCGGTCGCCGAGGGAGTCCACGTCGAACCCGGCGGGGATGCTCATGTTGTCAACTTTGAACGTCTTCCCGTTCGGGTCTTGGTTCAGTTGCCACGGGTCGTACTTCGGCCCGAGGAACCCGGCGTGCTGGCCGGGCCACAAGAGCGGCCCTTCGCTCAGGAAGAACGGCAGGTTGACGCCGGCCGGGACGCCGGGCGCCGGCGGGCGGTGGTAGCTGACGCCGGCCGCGTACACGGGCCAGTCGTCGCGGGAGAGAATCTTGTCGAACCGCACGCCCGGCTGCAGGCTCCCCGTGGTGACGTGGTGCGAGGCGGCCGTGTGGTTGTTGTCCTTGTGGGCGAACGACCGGACGACCGCGAACTGCTTGGCCCGCGCCGCCAGCAGCGGCACATGCTCCGAGAAGTGCAGCCCCGGCACGGCGGTCGAGACCGTCTTGAACTCCCCGCGAATCTCGGCCGGGGCGTCCGGCTTCGGGTCGAACGTGTCGATGTGGCTCGCCGCCCCGGTGAGGAACACGAGGATCATCGACTTCGGCTTGCGCGCCGTCCCTGTC
>JAYUGD010000365.1:0-5582 GCA_043767785.1 Zavarzinella sp.
CCTTCGGCGAGTCCCTCGACTGGATCACACGAACCGACGCCGTCAACTATTTCCGCCACGCCGGGTACCCGCTAGACGGAAGCTGAAAATGCTCTAGGATCGCAAGGGCGCCATGCCCACGGCTTTGGGTGAGCATGTCTTGAGCGGGAGGCCGCACGCTCACCCAAAGCCGTGAGCTTGCCTCCTGCCCGGTCACCCCGCCCATGTTTCGTATGCACGCTTCAGTTCTTTGGTGATGGCCTTCGTGCTGGCGGTGTAGCCGCCCGTGACGGAAAAATGTCGCCCGTCGGACCGCTTGTTGTCGGTGAACGTGTTGAACCAGATGTACGAGTCCGGGTCGTCGAGTTCCTCCAGGTCGATACCGAGCCGCCACGTCAACTCGTCCACGGCCTCGTACTTCATCTCGGCGATGTTGGCGAACGGGAGTTGCAGCACGACGACGTCTTCCCCGCGCCGCCGTTCGACCATCTGCAACCGATCAACGCCGACCACCAACCGGCGGCGCACCCACAATGCCCGGGCCAGCAGGAGCGACATGGTCGGCATGCCGAACACGAGCAGGAGGCCGATCGCCAAGCCCCACCACGTGATGTACGTCCGGCCCGGCTCGCGCTCCTTGAAATACCCGAAGACCAGGAGCAGGCCGAAGAGGCCGCCGAGGACGCACAGAGCGATCAGCCCGGCGGTCTTCGCGGGCGACCGGCCGAACACGACGCCGTCCACGACGGCCGGGGGGGTGATGGCACCCATATGTGGGACTCCTTGTGAACTGACAGACCTCTGAATTGGGTAACAATCGCGGAACGCGCTCCTCTCCGCAAAGCCTCCGCGTGGCGCGCCCTCCAGTCGCTCACGCTTCTGGCTCGCCTCCCTCGCTGACGCTTCGGCAATCCAAGTCTTCGTTACGCCTTCTTCCGCCGGTAGAACTTGTTCGCCAACAGGTTTTCCGAGGCCATCACCAAGAGCAGAATAATCATCAGGAAGGGGAAGAGTTCCAGGTCGGTGCGGAATTGGCCGCTCATGATCTCGGTCAGCGGCAGCGGCTTGGTGGCCGGGATGACCGCGTTCTCTTTGAACAAGCTTTCGATGTCGGCCGGCGGGACGCGCGACAGGTCGCTCTCGGCAACTGGCGGGTTGAGGCTGAAGCCTTCCTTCCAGGTGCGGTCTTCGGACTCCAGCGTGAAGGAACCGGCCGTGCCGGTCTTTTCCGGGCCGAGGCGGTAGTACGGCTGACTCGGGTCGCGGCGCACGGTGGCGTCGGTCGCCGTCACGTCCGGGCCGCTGAGGTAATAGGTGGCGTTCGGCTTCGCGTCGCCGGCGGGCCACTTCACCAGCACGTTCTCGCCAGCGGTGAAGTTGAACACTTGGTCCTCGCTGTCCCCGGTCAGGGTGCGGATGGCCTCGTTCGTCAGGGCCAGGTAGAACCACGTCGCGGAATAGTTGTGGTACTTCGGGCCGTTGTCGCCGAGCGGGACGGTGAACTGCATCACCTTGCCGCGGGCGCCGAGGCCGGTCTCCAAGACGGCCGGCGTGCGCTGGTCCGGCTCCGGGGCGTCGTTGTACGCCACCACCATACGGTCGCGGGCGCCCTCTTCGACCTTCCAGTAGCCGCGCGTGATCGGCGGCTGGTCCTCGAACAGGCCGCCGCCCCCTTCGCGGTACTTGCGGAACTCGTTGAGGAACGGCCGCTGCGCGCTGAGGGCGTTCCACGTCCACGTCACCGAATTGCCGACCGGGGCGTTGACCCACGTGGCGAACCGGCGCGGCAGCACTTTCGCGGCGGCCTCGGTGCGGTACGTCGCCACGTCCATCGCCGGGCCGCCGGGGGCGACAATCACATGGCCCCCCTGCGTGACGTACTCGGCCAGGCGGGTCCAGAAAGCGTCCGTCATTTTGCCGACGCCAAGGAGGGTGGTCAGTTCATATTTGCCGACATCGACGCGGCCGGCGGCCACGTCTTCGGCGCTGCGCACGTCCACGGCGTACCAGCCCTTCGAACTGAGGGCGGTCTCCCACACGAACGCGCCGGCCGGGCCTTGCCCGGCCAAGGCCATCGCCCGCGAAAGGAAGCCGGCCGGGGCCGGGGCGTCCACGACGGCCAGCACCTTGCGCGGCTCGCGTACGCGGAAGGTAACGAACTTCTCGTTGTCGAAGCTGAGGGCGTCCGGCGTGAACAGGCTGATCTTCGCCTGGTGCAGGCCCGGCTTCAGGCCGTCCTTGCGCAGTTGTCGGGCGGCCGGGCGGTCCGGCCCCGGCGTCACGGGGATGCGCTGCGGCTCCTCGCCGTCCACGCTGAACAGCAGGACGTTGGCCTCGGCCGTGCCGACCGCTTCCACGGTGACGTTGATGAGGACCGGCTGATTCGCCGGGACGATCTGCGGCGTCATCTCGACGGCCGTGATCGCCATGTTCACCGGCTTGTCCACGCCGACATCGACGTAGGCGTGGAAGATGCTCGGGGCCGGCACGCGGTCGCGCAAGGACTGCAACTCGCCGACGCGGGCGGCGTCCCAACTGGCGGCCGTGCGGTCCGAGAAGACGGCCAGCAGGCGGGGCAGGGCGTCTTGGCCGGGGTCGCGTTCGCCGTCCGCGCGGGCGAACATGGTGTAGGCCGATTCGAGCAGCCGCGTGACCGGCTGGCTGTTGGCCTTCGCCTTCTTGACGCCGCGGACGCGCTGCCGGGCGTCTTCAATCGTGAGCGACCAAAACGGCTCGGCCCGGTCCCCGGTGTCGAGGACGGCCACCTTGCTCTCGGGCGGCAACTCGTCGAGGATTTCGAGGATGCGGCCGCGCGCTTCATCAAGGCAGGTCCACGGGCCGCTGGCCGGCTCGTTGAGGAGTTTCAACTGCTTCTGCCGCTCCGGCGACAGCCCGGCCCGGTCCGCCAAGGCGTACCCCATGCTCGGGCTGGTGTCCAACACGAGGACGGCCGCGATGGGCCGGTCGGCCCGGAAGCTAAAGCCCCCGGTGTTCGTGACCGGCTGCCACAGGGCCAGACAGATCAGGGCGATCAACGCCATGCGCAGCAACAGCAACAGCAGGTGCCGCAGGCGAATCTTGCGCTGGTTGATCTGCTGCTTCTGCTTGAGGAAGCGGAACGCCGGGAACGGCAACCGCTTCGGCTCCTGCTTCATGATGAGGTGCAACAGCACCGGCAAGCCGACGAGGGCGGCGCCGGTGAGCAGGATCGGGAGGCCGGTGATGGCGAAGAGCGTCAAGTATGTTTCCTAAACCACAATCAAAACCCGTTAACCACGAATCAGACGAATAACACGAATCAAATCAAGCCCGTTGAATATCAGTCAATCGCCTGATTGGATGTTATTCGTGTTATTCGTTTGATTCGTGGTTAACGGGTTTTGGCATTTCGTCGCGTGAGTCATTCGTCCCGAAACGGCTTCTTGTCCCGGTACAGTTTGAGCCGCGCCCGCGGGCCGTCGCCTTCTTCTTTCACATAGTCGGCGTCGTCCAAGGCTTTTTGCTGGAACTCGACGGCCTTGTCGAAGTCGCCGAGTTCGGCGTGGGCGGCGGCGACGGCTTCCAGGATGCGGCCGTCGCGGTATTTCACGAGGCTGAGGGCGTGCGTCGCCGATTCGAGGGCCTTCTTGCCGTCGCGGAGCTTCGCGTCCGGGGCGGTGGCGAGGATGCGGCCCTTGTTGGCGTGCAGTAGGGGGACTTTCGGCTCTTTGTCCAAGCAGGCGTCGATGTCGGCCAAGGCCTTGGCGAACTCGCGGGTCCGCAGGTAGGCTTCGCTGCGGTTGTGCAGGGCGAAGAAGTAGCGCGGGTTCGCGGCCAGCAGGTTCGTGAACTCGGCGATGGCCTTGTCGTACTCCTTGCGCTTGATGTACACCTCGCCGCGGTTGTTCTTCCACGCCACGCTGGCGGGGCTGAGGCGGACGGCCTCCTCGGCGTCCATCAGCGCCCGGTCGTAGTCGCCGACGGCCATGTACGCCCAGCACCGGCAGGAAATGGCCCGCTCGTCGGTCGGCATCTTCTCCAGCGTCTGCGTGCAGTAGAGGATGGCGTCCTTCGGCCGCAGCATGTCGCTCTTTTTCAGCCACGCGGTGTCGGCGTCGTGCTGCACTTGGACGTAGTCGCCGGCCTCGGCGATGGCGCGCACGTCTAGGTAGCGCATGTAGAATTCTTTCAGCTCAAAGGAGCCGTCGGCCTTGCGATCATAGGTCTCCGGCCCGTTGGCCTTGGAGCAGATCGGCAGGCCGACCCAGCCGTCCTTGGGCTTGGCGGGCGCGGGGGCCAGCACGACCCCGGCGAGCAGGAACACCATCCCTGATGCGGCCATGACGCGGTCTCCGGTGACAAAACACCCGACGGCAAACGACGGGATTATTGTATACCGCCCCCCCGGCGGCACACCACTTGCAAATTCTCTCGGACAAGGGGCGTATGCTGATTGGATCATTGAGAGGCCAGCCATGACACGCGACCGCTTTCGCCAAGGGGCCAACGTCCTGTTCGCGGGCACGCAGATCGCGGCGGGCTATTGTGCGGCCGTCACCGGGATGGGGGAGTCCATCGCCGACCGCTCCGCCGCGGCGACCACGCCGGTCACGCCGGCCGGGTACGCCTTCGCCATTTGGGGCGTGATTTTTGCCGGCTGCCTCGCGTATGCCGTCTACCAAGCGTTGCCGCGACACCGGGAAGACCGCTTCCTTCGCCGCGTTGGTTGGTTCACGGCGGCGGCCTTCCTCGGCAACACGCTGTGGAGCGTCGAGTGCCAGCTGAACGGCTTTACATGGCTGACCGTGGCAATCATTGTCAGCACGCTGGCGGCGAGCGGGTTGGCCTGCCGGGAATTGGCCCCGGTGCGGCGGGCACTCACCCCCGTGGAATATTGGTGCGCCTTCGTCCCCGTCAATTTGCTGGCGGGGTGGCTTTCCGTGGCGGCGTTCGCCAACATCGCCGCGGCCTGCCAAGCCCACGGGGTGGGCAGTTTGGGGCTGTCGGCCACGAACTTCGCCGTCATCCTGATTGCGGCGGCCGGCCTGTTCGGCGTGGCCGTCACCGTGCGGACGCAGGGCCGGTGGTACGCGGCCGCTGTCGTGTGGGGGCTGATCGGCATCATGGTGGCCAACCAGGCGGCCGACAACCCGGCCGTGGTCCTGACGGCCGGCGGCGTCGCCGTCGTCGTGCTGGCCGGCCTGTACGCGGGCCAGTTTTTGGAATGGACGCACGCGGGCCAACGGTCTGGCCGCCGAACCGTCGTGGCCTGACCTTCCCGTCGCCCTCATCGGAATGCGAATACTTTTCAGACTCTTCGGGCACGCCGTCTACTAATGCTTCACGGTGACTTTTTCACACCCGGAGATTCCTCATGTACCGATTGATGACCGCCTGTGTCGCCACCCTCACCCTCGTCGCCGTGCCGGCGCGGACGGTCCGGGCCGACGAGCACGAGATGCACCACGCGGCCCACTTCATGGCCTGCGCCAAGGCCTGCGCCGAGTGCCAACTCCAGTGCGACTCGTGCTACAAGCACTGCCTGATGATGTTGACCGAAGGGAAGAAGGAGCACGCGAAGACCGTGCAATCCTGCGTCGACTGCGCCGAATTCTGCAAGACGG
>JAYUGD010000366.1:0-1919 GCA_043767785.1 Zavarzinella sp.
GTCGGCGGCTTCACGACGATCCGCGAGGCCGAGTTCGGCCTGCTGAAAAAGCGCCGCGACGCCCTGACCGTCCGCATGGCCGAGTTGAAGAAGTACATCGACGCCAAGGGAAAGCTGGAGTCCGGGCGATAGCAGGGGTGAGGGATAGGGAATAGGGGCGAGCAGAACAATACACGGCGATTGTCCCTGTTGGGATTTCCTCGCCCCTATCCCTCGCCCCTGTTCAAGACTTGACATTGACGCCAGAATTCGGTGAGTTATACAGGCCGGCGGATCGGGGGATCCGCGCCTGGTGCACGGGACACATACGACGGTTGACGGCCGCAGTCGGCCACTCGGGGGAAATGAGCCATGACTTCGTTCGGCAAAATCCTGGTCTTCATGAACCTGCTGTTCAGCGTGGTGACGGGGTTCCTCATCATCATGGTGTTCGACAAGCGCACCGACTGGAAGACCAAGTACGACAAGGTCGAGCGCCGGGCCGAGGCCGCGGAACTCGCGTACAAGTCCGAGAAGCTGTCACACGACAACGACCTGAAGCAAAAAGACTCGGCGTCCGCCGGGCTGGTGATTGAAGTCAACTCCCTCAAGGATCGGCTGACGGCCACCCAACAGGAATCCGCGAAGCTGCTGGACGACGCCCAGAAGGACAAGCAGGCGACCGCCGGGGCGCTGGTGAACTCCGAGAAGATTGAGGCCGAGCTGGCCCAACTCAAGGAGGAACGGCAAAAGCTGGTGGACGAGAAGCAGGCCCAGCGCGTGGCCATCGTAAAAGTCCAGCAAGAATTGGACGCCCAGCGGTCGCTGGCCGTCAACGAGAGCCTGCAAGCCAAGTCCCTGTTGAGCAAGAACTCCAACCTGCTGCGGCAACTGGAAGAGTTGACCGTCCGGCTTCGGGAGGCGGAGCAGAACGGCGGCTCCGGCTTGGCGGCCGGCGGGGGAACCCCCGGCGGCAACTCCGTGCTGAACCCGCCGGCCCGGCCCGCCCCGCCCGGCGTCCGCGGCCGCGTCACCGCCGTCGGCCGGGAGGGGACGTTCCTCGCCCAAGTCAACGTCGGCAGCGACTCCGGCCTGTCGGCCGGCAACGTCCTGGTCATCTACCGCGGCGACATTTACGTCGGCGACCTGACGATCACCGGCACCGAGCCGAAGGTCGCCGTCGGTAAGTTCACCCCGGCCAAGCGGAACATGGCCGTGCAGGTGGACGACGCCGTCATCACCAGTTTCACCAGCGCGAATTAAATCAGGGGCCTGGGCCGCGAGGCGGGGGAGACACTCACATGGCGAAGACGAAGAACACCGGGCCGAAGGCGCGGAACGACGCCTACACCGGGCTGCTGGCGATTTCCTTCCTCTCGCTCGTCGGGGCCACCGTCCTGATGGCGATGGACGCGAGCGAACTGGGCACGCCCCCAAAAGCGGTCGAGGTGAACGCCCCCGGCTCCAAAATCGGCGCGTCCGGCGAGAACCTCAATCGCGCGGACACCTCGAATATCAACACCACCCCGAACGAGGCGCCGAAGGCTCCGGACCCGAAGCCTGTTGACCCGAAGCCCGCTGACCCGAAGCCCGCCGACCCGGACCCGAAGGCCGACCCGAAAGTCGTGGACCCGAAGGCCATGTCCCGCCTCACGCCGGCCGTGGACGTGCCCAACGTGGCCGTCCCCCCGGTGGTTCAAGTCGGCGCCATCGAGCCAGCCGCGGACATCGAGGCCCCGAAGACGCTGCCGAAATTGGTTGACCTGACCGAGCCGCCGGTCCAAGTGAAGCCGTTCCTCCCGCCGATGTGATTGGGGCGGGACGGAGCGATGAAATGCCGCGAGGCTCGTGCGACCCAGATGGAGTCGCACGAGCCTCGCGGTGTTTCCGGGAGGGTTCGCCGACGGGGCCGGCCGTTTACCTCACCCCCCGGCCCCCTC
>JAYUGD010000367.1:0-5581 GCA_043767785.1 Zavarzinella sp.
GGGAGCCGGTTCCCCGGGTGCGCCGCAGCGGCGACCCGGGGCTAATCGCTGCCACCCCTCCGGGGTGAAAACCGATCCCCGCGTGAGGTCACTGATAATTGGCGGCCGTCAGCGTTGAGGCAGCGGCCGTCTTCCGTCCATTGCTCATCCGGCTCCAAGCCGTCCGGCAGGCTGGCGTCGAACAAGTTTCGCTCGGCCAGATGGGCGGACCATTCGGCGGGGTCGGCCCGCAGTTCGGCGTACCCGGCGTTCATCCGGTCAAAGAACACTTGGCGGTGATAGGCGGTCAAGGCGTTGCCCAGCACCTCCGGCACGGATTGGCCGGTTCGCGAGACGAGTTCTTGCAACATCCGGTGCGATGTCTCGTTCATTTCAATGGTCGGCGCGGACACGGCTCGGCCCTCTCTATTCTGCCGTTCAGTATACCAGTCGCAGACTTTTGGCGGCGTGTCAAAATCCCCGCCCACACCACGCCGGGTTCCCGCCCCCTCTTCCAACGATAAACTGACCCCATGCCCGCCGCCGTCCGAGAATCCCTCCCCATGAACGCACGCCGTTTCCGTGTCCGAGTCGTTGTCGCCGGCCTTTTGTTGGGCGGCGCGCTCACGGCCATGTGGTTCCCGCAAGAGAAGCCGGTCGCGGCTAAAGAAGCGGCCGACGGGTACGCGGCGGTGGCGCGGCCGTTGGTTCAGAAGTATTGTCTGGAGTGCCACTCCGCGAAGGTTAAGAAGGGGAGTCTGGACTTGGAGCGGTTCGCGTCCGCGGACTTGGTGCGGCGGGACGTGAAGCCGTGGCAGCAGTCGATTGAGATGCTTGAGGCCGGGGAGATGCCGCCCAAGGGGAAGCCGCAGCCGACGGCCGAGGAGCGGAAGCAGTTGATCGCGTGGATCCGCGGGTTCCTGAACACGGAGGCCCGGGCGCGGGCCGGCGACCCGGGGCACGTGCCGTTGCGGCGGTTAAGCAACGCGGAGTACGACCTAACCGTGAAGGGGTTGACCGGCGTGGACCTGCGGCCGACGCGCGAGTTCCCGGCCGACGGCGCCGGCGGCGAAGGCTTCACCAACTCGGCCGAGTCCCTGACGGAAATCTCCCCCGCCCTGCTCACCAAGTACCTCAACGCGGCCAAGGACACCGCCGAACACGCGGTCCTGTTGTCGGACGGCTTCCGCTTTTCGGCCGGCAAGACGCGGCGCGACTGGACCGACGAGAGCACCGCCAAGATCAAGCAGTTCTACGCCCAGTTCGGGGCCGGCGGCCGGCTGCCCGTGAAGCCGTACCTCGCGGCGACGGTGAAACACCGCGACGGCCTCCTGGCCGGCAAGCCGACCGTTGAAGAGGTCGCCCGCACCGAGAAGCTGAACGCCAAGTACCTCGGCGCGCTGTGGGCGACGCTGACGGCCAAGGGGCCGTCCTACCCGCTGGACGACCTGCGGGCCAAGTGGGCGACGGCCACCGCGAAAGACGTTGACGGCCTCACGGCCGACGTGACCGCGTGGCAGACCGTCTTGTGGAAATTCGTCCAAGTCGGCAGTTACCGCTACGGCAACACGGTCCGCCAAGTCGCCAACGACCCGCCGGCGGCCGAGGCCCAGACGCTGCACGTCGCCGTCAAGCCGGCGCCGGGCCAGACGGACGTGACGGTTCGCCTCGCGGCCCGCGACCTGACGGCCGGCAAGCCGGCGGCCGTCGTCTGGGGCCGGCCGCGCTTCGAGGGGGCGGGCAAGCCGACGCTATTGCTGAAAGACTACGCGAGCTTCGGCCCGGCCTTTGACGTCGATTTCCCGGCCGTGTTCACGGACACGCCCAAGTACCTTGCCGCCGTCGCCGAGTTGGCCCGCGACAAGACGCTCACGGCGGAAGAGGTGGCGAAGAGGCACGGGCTGGACGCCGCCTTCCTGAAGCGGTGGGCCGACGTGCTGGCCTTGGCCCCGACGACGGCCGCCGACCCGTTCGCCGCGGCCGGGCCGGCCGTCGCGGTGCAATTGCTGACCGAGAAGACCGGGGACGACAAGTCGGCCGTGAAGGGCTGGCACGCCAAGGGGGCCGACCTGCCCGTGTTGGTCGGCAACACGTCCAACGACGTGCAGCGCGTCCCCGGCACGATCAACGCGCACAAGGTCGCCGTCCACCCCATGCCGAAGGAGTTCGTGGCCGTCGCGTGGAAGAGTCCGGCGGCCGGCCCGGTGAGCGTGACCGTGGCCGTCACGCACGCCCACCCGGTGTGCGGCAACGGCGTCGCGTGGCGGCTCGAACACCGCCGCGCCGGCAAGGCCGTCACGCTGGACGAAGGGGCGCTCAACGTCGGCCAAGCCGCCAAGCCGGCCGCGCGGAAGGTGACGGTCGAGAAGGGGGACGAGTTGCTGCTGGTGGTGGACGCCAAGAACGGGGACCACTCCTGCGACCTGACGGAAATCGACTTCACGGTGCGTGAGGTCGAAATCACGGCCGGCAAGTGGGACTTGGCCGCCGACGTGTCCGGCGCTCCCCACGCGGGGAACCCGCACGGCGTGTGGAGCTTCGTGAAAGGCCCGTCCCAACCCGTCGGCAAGGCGGGGGCGTATGCGATTCCGTCCGGCTCGGTCCTCGGCAAGTGGCGGTCAGCCGCCATCGACCCGACAAAGGCCGCCGACGCGGAGGCATTAGCCAAGCAGGTGCAAGCGCTGCTGACCGGCGCCCGCCCCGGCAAGGAAGGGGACGCGGACCGCGTGCTGTTCGACCTGTTGGTGACGGGCGACAGCGTGCTGTTCCAAGGCGTGGACGTGGCGAAGCTCGCCAAGCCGCGGCCCGGCGTGTACGGCCTGCCGGCGGGGCGGTTCGCCAAGGACGACGTGCCGGCCGACACCGCCGGCGCCGTCGAAATTCGGCTGCCGGCCGCGTTATTCCGCGACCGCGAGTTCGTGGTCGAGGGGACGCGCACCGCGGCCGACCAAGCCCTGTGGTTCCAAGCCTACACGGCCGCCGCCCCGGCGCCGAAGTGGGACGGCAAGAGTTCCGTCGTCGCCACGGCGACCGGCCCGGCGTACACGGCGCTGCTGGCCGGCTTCAATGACTTCCGCACCGTGTTCCCCACCTTCCACTGCTTCCCGGACGTGGTGCCCAACGACGAAGTCGTGACGCTGAAGATGTACCACCGCGAGGACGAGCCGCTCGCCCGGCTGATGCTCAACGACGAGCAGAAGAAACAAATTGACCGCTTATGGGAAGAACACCGCTTCATCAGTCAGCAGCCGGTGGCCGAGAACAAGTACCTGCCGTTGTTCATCGGCTTCGTGACGCAAGACCAGCCCAAGGAACTGCTGAACTACTTCGAGGGCCAGCGCCCGGCGTTCCAGAAGCGGGCCGACGACTATGAAAGAGACGTGGCCGCGGCCGTCCCGACGCAGTTGGAAAAGCTGCTCGCCTTCGCGGGCCAAGCCTACCGCCGGCCGCTGCAAGAGCGGGAAAAGGCCGAACTGTCGGCCCTGTACCGCGGCTTGCGCGACAAGGGCGTCGCCCACGACGAGGCCCTCCGCGGCGTCCTCGCCCGCGTGCTAGTGGCGCCGGCGTTCCTGTTCCGCGTCGAACAGGCCCCGGCCGGGGCGAAGGCCGCCCCGGTGGGCGACTGGGAACTGGCGACGCGGCTGAGTTACTTCCTCACGTCGGCCGGGCCGGACGACGAACTGCGGGCGCTGGCCGCCGCCGGGCAACTGCGTGACCCGAAGGTGTTGGAAGCGCAAACCCGCCGGCTGTTGAAGGACGACAAGGTGCGGGCGCTGGCCGTCGAGTTCGGCACACAGTGGCTGCACGTCCGCGGGTTCGACGAGTTGAAGGAGAAGAACGAAAAGCTCTTCCCCATGTTCGACGCCACCCTGAAGGCCGCGATTTACGAGGAGTCGATCCTCTTCTTCCAGGATCTGTTCCAGCAGGACCGCCCGGTGACGGCCGTCCTCGACGCGGATTACACCTACTTGAACGAACTGCTCGCCAAGCACTACGGCGTCCCCGGCGTGGCCGGCCCGCAGTTCCGCCGCGTGGACGGCGTCAAGAAGTTCGGCCGCGGCGGCATCCTCGGCCTCGCCAGCGTGCAGACGAAGCAGGCCGGGGCCTCGCGTACCAGCCCGGTTCTGCGCGGCAACTGGGTGGTCGAAACGCTGCTCGGCGAAAAGCTCCCCCGCCCGCCGGCCAACGTGCCGGCCCTCCCCGAGGAAGAGGGGGCCGACAAGCTGACAATGCGGCAGCAAACGGAACGGCACACGCGCGACGCCGCGTGCGCCGTCTGCCACGTCCGCATCGACCCGTTCGGCTTCGCCTTCGAGAAGTACGACCCCATCGGCCGCCGCCGCGACAAGGACTTGGCCGGCAACCCCGTGGACACCAAGGCCAAGCTCAAAGACGGCGCCGAGTTCGACGGCCTCGACGGGTTACGCGACTACCTCATGGCCAAGAAGAAGGACGTGATCGTGAGGTTGTTCTGCCAGCGGCTGCTGGGCTACGCGCTGGGCCGACAAACCACGCTCAGCGACCAAGCCCTGCTCGACGAGATGGTGACGGTGCTGAACAAGAACGACGGGAAGTTGTCGGCCGCCGTGCTGACGGCCGTGCAAAGTCCGCAGTTCCGCATGATCCGCGGGGCCGACGCGGGGGAGTAACCGGGGCGAATTTTGCTTCGTCGGCGTGCCCCGTTGTGGTAGCATGGCAACGGCCTTTCCTCTCCCCAAACGCCACAGGTTCCCCGCCATGACGCCGCGATTCGCCTTGCTCGCCCCGGCCGTTCTCCTCGCCGCCGCGTTGATTCCCCCCGCCCCGTCGCGGGCCGAGGACGACCGATTGTCGGGCGTCAAAAAGGCGTTCGACGCCGCGTTGGAAGACCCCAAGAAGGAGTTGCTGAAGGCAGTCGCCGCGGCCACCAATGCGAACGAAGCCGCGCTGGTCAAGAAGCAGATTAAGTTCGACGCGTACGAAACACGGCAACAAATGCTGTCGAACGACAGGTACCGCCTCGGGAAAAATCTGGGCCTGCCCAAGTCCCCCCAGGCGCAGACCGCGGTGGGCGCGTACCGGGCCGCCCTCAAGAAGGCGACCGACACGTGCAAGGAGGAGTTCGAGGCCGCGGCCAAGGAGTACCGGGCCAAGGGGGAGGGGCCGAAGGCAGCCGCCGCCTTGGAGGAGTTGGAGGAGTATTTGACGAAAGGGGCGTTCGCCAACGACGGCATGGCGTACGACATCGGCCGCACGTTCCGCCTGAGTTCGGCCCGCGGCGTCCTCGTCCCGGAGCGGCGGGAGACCGACGCCGGGACGAAGGTGGTGACGGCGGCGGCGTGGGTGGCCGGGGACGACGTGTACATGTGGAAGATGACGGCGGCCGGGGGCGGCTGGGTATATTTCGAGAACGTGAAGGCCGGGCTGGTCCTGACGAAGACGGGCCAAGGTGACAAGACGGAAATCGTCATCGCGAAGAAGGAGGCGAAGAACGAGGCGCAGCACTGGAAGCCGGTCCCGACCCAAGTCGGCTACCGCCTCCGCCACCGCGGGACCACGAAGGGCTTGATTGCCAGCGACCCCCGCGTCGGGGACGGACTGGGGCTGGTGAAGTGGGAGACGG